>NZ_JBKHUP010000185.1:0-9047 GCF_046565525.1 Coleofasciculus sp.
ATTCTTGTTTTGAAGTTGTCTTTGAGGCTCCGGAAGTTCAGGATGATGAACCGGATGAAGAGCAGCTATAGCCCTGAGTCTCATTATCCACCTGATCGCTAAATCGAACAAGGACACCTTTATTATTTTGAGTGTTTTCTACGGAGTAAGCTGTTTTGGTGTGAATATTAATGGATTGCTTTAACAATCTTACCTAAAGACAAATGCTGGAGGTTTCATGAAACAGCTTACTTCTGTCAAATTTTTCTTGACCATCTTTTTGGCTGGCAGTATTTTTCTGTTGGGAGGCAATCTCTGTGCCAATGCCAGTGAGTTAAAGGTGGCTTCATTCAATGTCGAGTCAGGGGATGCTGTGCCATCGATTATTGCGCGTCAGCACATTGCTCCATTAGAAGATATTGATATCTGGGGATTTTCTGAAGTTCAGAACGAAACCTGGCTACCCGACTTAGAACAGGGGACGGAAGAAGGGGAAAATGCTGATTTTCAAACGATTCTGGGCAGCACGGGTAGAGGCGATCGCTTGGCTATTGCCTACAACAGTAATCTGTTAGAAGAGGTCAATCATTACGAACTCGATGATATCAATATAGGCGGTCGAGTGAGAGCGCCCCTGGTCGCTCAGTTCCGGTTCAAACCCACGGGAGAAGAGTTTCTGTTTATGGTCAATCATTTTTACCGGAGTTCGGAAAGTTCTCGTCACGAACAAGCACGGCTGCTGAATGCATGGGGACGTTCTCAAGAATTACCGATTATTGCCGCCGGGGACTACAACTTTGACTGGGATGTGATATCGGGGGTTCACGATGAAGGCTGGGACTTGCTCACAGCTGATGACGTGTTTACCTGGGTCAAGCCTGAGAAGTTAATAGCGACAATTTGTTCAAATCGATATAATGGTGTTCTAGATTTTGTGTTTGTGGCAGGTGAAGCCAAAAATTGGTCAGCATCTTCTGTAATTCTCTATGGCGATCCATCAGATGCGTATTGTCCCGATGATCAAACAACCAGTGACCATCGTCCAATATTGGCAACGTTCCAGCTAGGAGAATCTGTACAACCAACTCCACCCAATCAACAACAGGTATTACTGGAACAAATTGAACAGATTGAGCGTGAACTCTTGAAGCTTAAAATGTTGGTGGAAGGAAGAAGTTAACACTCTTATTGCCTTCAAAGAAAACAGTTGGGGTGACAACAACCCAGTCTTACTCGACTGGGTTTGTTTTTTTTGTCACAAGCAGGTACACTCCAAAACCCAGTCCCCTCAAACTCGATTGGCTAAAAACGCCACCGTAGAAGAAATCACATCAGCAATATCGGCTGGATCAAGGGCGTAAATTTTGTCTAAAACTTCTGCCTTAATCCTCTCATTGCTAGACATATTGTCATCTTTTACATCCACAACTTTTTTGTTCTCTAACCCATAACGGTAGACTGACAGGGAAATTTCCCCGTCTAAATAAAGTTGCAGGGTTCTGGGGGTACCACCGCTCACCTTTGCCAATTGCCGGAAATTCCTGGAATCCGGCTCAGGTTTAGTTTTCCCCTTCAACCACCGATATACCGTGGAGAAATCTACACCAATAGCATTAGCCAAGCTGCTTTGAGTCCAACCCTCTTCTAGTAGCTGTTCAATCAACTGATTCAGCCGCTGTTGAGGAACCTGGAGGTGAGAAGACACGAATGCAGTCACTATCTGTTTAATTAATTGGCTCTGTTTATTAATTAATTATACTCTTTACACTCATTGCCCTACTCCCCACCAAAAGTCGGGACTAGGACTGTACACTCGCTCACGGTTTCAACGTTACCCGTCGATCCCCTGTGTCTTATTAAACGGTAAAACTCTTACATTGACAAGGTTTGCTGGGATTTCTCTCCCCAGTCCCATCCCCCTGCCTGTAGCCCTCTTGTATGCAAGACTATTTCATGGCTGATACAAAAATAGATCGAATAAATGACTAAAATTAGGCAATAATAGATATTGCATGATGCAATAATACATATTGCACGGTGCAAATTTAGGCAACAGCCGTCAAAATGCTGAGCAATCATTAGCAAACACGCATTTGGCGGCGCACAGGGCAACTCAAGACGTTCAACCTTGCAAAAGGAGAAGATTAAATGCAATCTCCTAAGATTATCGGTCATAGCGATCAAGCCAATACTCAAACCTTAGCGGATACAGAACACGAACTAACCGATGCTGAGATAGTAGAATTCAGAAGTCTGGAAGCTACCGTAGAACAGGGTTTAAGAGCGTTTTGGCAAATCGGACAAGCCTTACGGCAGATTCGAGACAAGCGCTTATACCGACAAGACTACGGGACTTTTGAGGATTATTGTCTTGCCCGTTGGGAAATATCTCGCCGCTCAGCTTATCAGTTGATTGAAGCGGCTTCGGTGGTGGAAAATGTGCGCCATGGCGCACAAATTCTCCCCGCCAATGAGCGCCAAGCTCGTCCTCTAACTGCCTTAAAACCTGAACAGCAACAGGTAGCATGGGCTAAGGCGGTGTCTACGGCTCCTAGTGGTAAAGTGACGGCTGCTCACGTTGCCCAAGTCGCTCAGGAATACCGACAGCAGGGTGCGCGTACTGCCAACCCACCATCCGGAAGCCACTCCAGAACTGATGGAGGTTCGCCTCCTGAGGCACAAACAAATTACAAGAGCTGCTGGAATTGCTCTCATTGCAGTCTAGAGCTGCTCGATGACCCCCAAACGTTTTATTGCAACCAGTTTGGGGTGTTGAATTTTATAGAAAAGGACGGAAACCAACGGGGAGCTGAATGCGAATTGTGGACGGCTCGATGGGCAAAATCCGATGAGACCAAAAGGACTCGGATACTGAAAAGGGAAACCTTCACTCTAACCCTACAGCTTCCAGCCCACTTGCAACCACTCCTTCGAGATACGGCTAAAGCTGAGGGATTAGTTGCCGTGGATTGGGCTGCCCAGGTTCTAGAAGCCGCCATTTCTGCAAATCGTTCTGTCCCTAGTGAAGCCATCCTGGACGTTTCAGAGGCTGCCCGAAATGAAGGGAATGCAGATTCTGAGCCAACTCAAGGGCGTTCTGAGGGAACGGCTGCCGCTTGATTTGGTAAATAGCGATCGCGTTGTGTCTTCTCCAGCAGCATCCCTGAGTCTGCCACTTCACTTCATAATTTGTCAACCTCGTAACCGTTTGCTGATGAGTACCCTCACCAGCCGTTACGTGCCTAAAATGGAATTATTGTTAACCTGTGTCTACTGCTTCAAATCTTAACCCCTTCGGGCATAACTTACAAAGCCCTACAGAAACCCATCATCTGGGTTCTAGCCAAATGGAGCCGTTGAAAAATGGTCAGCTAGAGCTAAGGTTTGGGGAAGAGGTATCAAGCAACCAGAAATGCTATAAGCGTTCGCGTAGACCAAGACCACTGACAAGCCCGTCTCTGTTTGCAGACGGGAAAACCGACCGGATGGCATCGGCATTGGTAATTTGGGGAGCCAGCGATATCTTGACACAAAAGCAGAATCTAACCTGGGATTTAGATTCTGAGGGAAAGTTGTGCCTCGTTCGCTCAGCGATTAACAATAAAGGTGAAATACACTATTGGGTCACCGATATAAACGACTTAAGCAACGAACATCCAGCTACTTTAGCCGGGGCAGCCGCTTTAGCGGTCATTGAGACATTTGATATTCGCGCCGCCTGTATGCACCTCATCTATGCTGCCCATGCCACGAAGCTAACGCGCCCTTGGGAACAAGAATTCACGATTGACGACCGACAAATTGAGAAGTATTTGGGGTTAAATAAGCGAAAGCATCAAACCAAAACGGAAAAGCTTGCCCTGATTGAGAAACTAGCATCTCAGCCCTGTCAGATCTCAACCTTTATCTCTTGGCCCGTCCAAGGTAAGTTGCAGGGGTTTACTGTATCAGAAACTCGACTCTGGCACATGCTAGAAATTCAACGCCACTATCAGGGAGACTTGTTTGGTAGTAAAGAACTGGTAGGACTGACCTTCCGAGTCAAGGCTGGGCATTGGGCTAAATATTTCCTGAATGGGACAGGGGCTAAGGACAAACAAGCCTATTACCAGTGTGGTACGCTTTCTAAAGACCTCTTACAGCGAGTTATTAGGATTTGGCAGCACAATCCGGGAGCAGCAAAATTGTTGGTGTGGCTGCTGTTTAAGACCAAGTTCGAGCAACGCTATCCCGTCACGGGTCAAACGTTGATGGAAGTGGCTTATGGAAGCGAACAAGTTCGACAAGCCAGGAAGGGAGAAAATAAAAAGTTACGCGCCAAACTAGCAGAACGTTTTGAGACAGACCTGCTTACCATCACTGAGAATAACTGGGTGCTGCACTTTGACTCAGAAACTTACCCACCAGAAATACAGCCGTACTGGGCAGGTCGGGGTAATGGTAGCCGACCCAAGGGATACTTTGAACGGATTTTGACGGGTCGTGTTTGGATTATGGCTCCTGATGAACTGCGATCGCACTCCCCGCAACGCCAGAAGCGATCGCTATCCCAAGTGGCTCAATCTAAGCGCCAATTATCTCAAAATCAGTTAACTGCCAAGATAGCTGATGAGATAGAACTAACAGGCAGTCAGGTCAAAGCCATTCGGACAGCTAAGGGGTGGACTACCCGACAACTCTCGGAGTGCAGCGGTATCAGCCAGTCGATGATTTCTATGATTGAAACGGGTCAGCGTTCTATTAGTCGAGTGAATCTTGAGCGGCTAAAAGCGGCTTTTGAGTTGAGTGCTTGAACGATAAGGGGATGGTTTGAAACCAAAGGTATTGATTTCGCGTTTCGTCGAAAGCCAGCAAACTTTCCAACCCAGAGCTAGGAGTTTGAGCCGCAAGTTGATGGTATTGAGTCAAAATTCTTTTAATTAAATCTCGATAGTGGTTCAGCTTATCCATTGAGTAACCTCCTCAGCTTCTATGTTTACCACAATCAGAGCCCTTTTTCAGCTCATTGCTTTTTCATATCTCATTTAGGCTTACTATAACTTACCCTCATCCGCTTTTGAGACCGTGATTACACCCCCTTGTAATCAGAGAAACAGCTCTGAGTCAAGGGCGGTAATCCTTGTCATTACTGGATTTGAGCTTGATTACAACTATTCCCCGACCCCCGGGTACTAAACCCCCGACCCCTGGGTACTAAACCCCCG
The DNA here is from genome assembly GCF_046565525.1 of Coleofasciculus sp. Classification (NCBI taxonomy): domain Bacteria; kingdom Bacillati; phylum Cyanobacteriota; class Cyanophyceae; order Coleofasciculales; family Coleofasciculaceae; genus Coleofasciculus; species Coleofasciculus sp. The sequence goes on from NZ_JBKHUP010000185.1 coordinate 5,184, forward strand.
ACCCCCCAGTACCAATTTTTTTTTGTGAACCCGTGAAAACCTTAACAGGCAATACTTACAGCGATTTTATAGCACTGTGATTACACCTTTAATCTTTTAATGTATTAATCAACCAAAAGTTTCTCAGCCAAAAAAACCGGGACGCTACTCTAACTCATACCAACAAAAACAGACACAGTTGGTGCAACAAAGCAACAGTAAGGTATGAGATAATGGCTTCTACATGGCGTTACCTGAAAAGAAACTGCCCAGTCTGTAACGGTTCCCGCTCCGACTGTCGGGAAAACCTGCAAAACGCTTTAATTCACTGCCGCCACGATGTAACCACTGCACCCGGTTACAAATGTGTCGGTGAGGACATATTGGGTTTTTTCCTGTGGGCTGTTGATGATGGAAAAGAACGCAACTCTGATGAGTGGGAACAATTACGCCAACAAAGAGCAGCACAACGAGCGAAACGACTTCAAGAAGAAGCGGCTCGATGCGATCGCTTACTCCCAATCGAACAACGCGATCGCGCTATCCGCAAACTGTCCCAACAAGTCGGACTCTCCCGCGCTCACCGCCAACATTTACAACAACAGCGGGGTCTATCTGACACAGAAATTGACCACGCCTGCTACTTCACCATCGCTCCCTATCAAAATGTTATCTACATTAACCCCCAATTAGCCGGTATAGACCTGTGGGGTCACCAACTCACTGTCTCCAAACCGGGAATAGGTTGCCCAATTTTTGACGTATTTGAGCGCATTATCGGCTTTCAAATTCGCTTCGACAACGCCACCGAACATAAATACAAGTGGCCCACCAGCCGTTCGAGATTCCGTCCCAATGGACCCACCGCTCACCTACCCAATGGTGAACTCCCCATCGCCGTCTGGCGTCCCCTAGGTGACATCCAGCGCTCCAGCATTGGCATAACTGAAGGTGTTAACCCAAAACCTTACATCGTAGCCACCCGCTTAGATCAACCTTGCCTAGGTGCGGCTGGGGGTAACTTTGCATCATCACCCCAACAATTTAAAGAATCCCTCGATATCTTATCTACTCAACTCAATACCAAAACCATTGATTTCTACCCCGACGCCGGGGCGATTCACAACTCCCATGTCCTGCGACACTATCGAACCACCTTTAAACTCGTGCAACAATGGGGTTATCAGCTACGAGTCGCTTGGTGGGGTCAAACAACCAAAGAAGAACATTTAGACATTGACGACCTGCTCATCGCTGGACGCTCTGATGAAATTCAATATATCACCGTCGCCCAATTCGAGCTACTAATCCGCCAACCCCACATCAAACTCCATGGATTTAAAGACTTACTCGGATGGTTCCCCAAACTGAAAAACCGTCTGGCTCAACTCAGCCAACGACGCTCCCGTTACGGGTTTGCCCCTGTTGAAACCGTTGAAAATGAACCAACACCAGCCAACCCAACGGGAACTATCACCTACCAAGACGGTCAACGATTGGATGCTTGGAGTCGTACCCTAAACCAAGGAGTCAAGTTTATCTGTGATTCATCGGCTACTGGTACGGGTAAAAGCTATGATTGCGGACTAACTAACAACCAATTGTTTAACTCTCGGCACATCCTATTCTTAAGCTCAGAACACCGCAATCCCACCGTCCCCACTCTCAAAACTTGGACTGACCTAGAAGCGCGTCATGATGGCTTAACCATAGACTCCTTTGGACGCAAGCGTCGTGCTAAATCTGACGAATTACCCCGAATTCCTGCCATACCCCGAATTCCTGCCAACTGCTCCCGCAACCTAACGATTAATGCTCTACGCTCCTTAAACATTGACGGTGCAGACACCGTAATCTGTCAAACCTGTCCTCATCTACAGGCTTGTCAGGGAGGTTATGAGTTTGGCTTTTTACATCAGCGTCGAGTAGCTCTCAAATCCAATCGATTCCGCGCCCATCCAGAAAGTTTACCTGACCCGGCTGAGTATGACTATACCAAGGTGGTGTTACTGTGGGATGAATGGTCAACTTTACTGCGAACAACGCGAACTCTGGAAGTCACTCAGAAAGACATAGACCAACTCATTGTTCATTTAGTGACGAAAAAAGATGGTGTCTATTCTGTACTAGAGGATCTCTTGCAGGCTTTAAGAGCGCTGCTGACGGGTGAAATTCCTGCACCATCTCGCTATGGGTGGAATCATGCTGGTGTTTTAGAGTTGCTGCCTCAGTTACCCCAAGACCTTGACTATAACACCATCTCCCAAGCAATCAAACCCGATTTAAGAAAGTTATACCCCAAGGCAAAACATGGATCTGGTGTTGCCAAGTTACCTGCTTCTGTCCGCCATAATTGTACCAACTCTGATGCCACAGTTGCCCAAACCATCAGGGAACAATTTATCCTACAGTGGCTAGTCCCTTTTCTGACGGTGTTAAATGGAGCAGCCGGACATCTGCGAATTGCTTATGGGGTACTTTCTATCACATTACCCGATGACCGATTGGTCAGGATTGCTAAAGCTGCCAAAGGGAATATCTTTTTAGATGCTACGGGTGATTTAACGGAGTTAGCCCAGTTACTGGGGGTATCACCTACTGAGATTATTTCGTTAAAGCAGGGTGTAACCCCTCGTAGTAACTTGGAGGTGATTCAGGTAGCGACATTGGGACGTTTGGGAAATAGCGATCGCTCTAACTGCTTACAGCAGCGTATTGATGCCATTATTAAGACTATACAGGACAAAGACCCTACAGCTAAAGTTATTGACTTCAAGGCGTTTGCCCCAGACGGTGCTTTAAGATGGTGGGTCGAATCTCGCGGTGTCAATGATTTAGAATCGACTCAAACGCTGATTCTGGTTGGTACTCCCTGTCGGAGTCTGAGTCATCTGGAGGCTGAGTTTACACTCAGGTATGGACGAACGCCTCAACCGGGTACTGTTAAGGTTAAGTATCCGATTCGAGTATGGAGGGGTAATGAGTTACTTTCACCTTTAAGTGACGCCCAGAGTGGGTCAATCTCCTCGTCTGAACGTCCACCTAATCCGTTACCCCCAACAGAACCACCCTACTTGGAGATGAATGTTTCGGCTGACCCAGAGTTTAGAGCCTTTGTGCGGCGTTGTATACTCGCTGATATTCATCAAGCTATTGGACGATTGCGGGCGCACAGACGACCTCACCAGAAGCTGCGGGTCTACTTTCTGGGAGATTATCCTTTAGATATTCCGGTAACCCTTACTTTAGCATCCAGTATTACCCCAGACGCTGCCAGTAAAACTGAACGGGTTGAGATGGCGATTAAAGCGGCTGTGGAACAGCTTAAACAGACAGGAGAGAAAATTACCCAACGTGCGATCGCGGCAATCACGGGCTATTCTCAGCAGCATATCAGCCGCTTCCGCGATTTACTCAAAATGCTAATTGGTTCCTCTAATAGTAAAATGAGTAAAACTCAGCCTGCACCGGAGCAAGAAGAGGAACTTCGATGGTTGGCTACTGTGTATCTGCCGTTAGTCACCTCTGATTCGCCCGACAAGATATTGGAAACAATGGCAACTACGTGGTCGGTTTACAGTCACAGCGATTTCCAATGGCTGTGGGACGCGATACCTGGTTTAACTCAAATTATCATCCTGGCTAAGTTGATGTTAACGTTGCCTGAGTGTCAGTTAAGGGAGTTGGCTCAAATGACTGGGGGGTGAGGGTTGATTACAGATAGCTGATATAATACAATATGCTCATATTGGCTTACATTTACTTACATGGGCTATATTCCTTTAAGAGAAGCCGGTAGAGACGCTTAAACCCGCATTTCTCACAAACTAATTCTATAAGTCAATTTGCCGCTTAAAAATTGAGCTTTTTAAAGAAAAATAGAAA
>NZ_JBKHUP010000186.1:0-8702 GCF_046565525.1 Coleofasciculus sp.
AATTAGAACTGTTTTCTCAGGATATGTGGAATGTGAGTTCCGCAGAATCCCCCTTTTTCTAAAAGGGGGAGTGTCAATAGAACTGGCAAGTTGTTGTTGAACTCCGTCAATTCCTCCTAAAACTAAGGAGCCGATAGGATTGGGTGTTTGCCCACCCATAACGACGTCGTAATTCTTGGGGTCGGTCATCAGTTGATGTTTGAGCTGGGCAGTTCATCTCAGTTCCACAAGCTGTCAGAAACTGGGACAGTCTGGTAAATATGATACGCCGGAAGCCCCACCCTGTCCTCCGCCAGAATTGCGAAGGAACGCGACAGAGAATATTGAACGGTCAGTAGATTCACAGGCGCGTGAGAATATTCCAAATCGACCACAAATAGAGTAAAAATGCAACGGTTTTCTGCCACTCACCCAGGTTAAGGGAAAGAATAACCCAGCCTAACCAGACAACAACAATGAAGATAACCCCCCAAATTAAATAGGGCACTTGCGAGAGTGCGCTAATCAAAGCAACTTGCTTTTTGCTCAGGAGCGATTCCTGGCTTAATAATTGTGAATCTGTCACATCTCCCGACACGATAAACTGGGCAATAGTCTGCCAATTATCTTCCACCAGCGCTGCACCATGATCCCCTTGGATATACTCAATTTGGAAGATATCTCCGTTTTTCATCAATGCCTTTACCAAATACGAATCAGGCAAACACTCTTTACTGATTTTGAAGCCATCAAAGCCGGCACTTCCCAAATCTTGCCATCGCCTGAAGGGGAAAACTTGGAAAAGCTTGGGAAAAAAGGCAACAACCCAATCCTTCGTTGCCACAAAGTTGAGGACTTTCGCTACCTGACGCCGTTCCATGATCACAGACCAATCATAATCAATAGGAACGACACTGCCTGCAAACACCACATTTTTGAAGCGACAGCAAGGATACTCTCGCAGTGCTTTAGCCAGTAGATAGGTTCCGTTACTATGTCCGACGTAGTGAAAATTATCAATGGCGTGGGGATAACGTGCTAGGTTTTCAGTGTATTGATCCATCAACCACTCCACCTTATCTCGGCGACGGAACGGAAACAGAAAGGACAGCATTGGAAAATAGCCATAAGTAGAAGTCTCCGTCGCATAGAGTTGATTACCCCCCAACGCTCGAACCTTACGGGCAATCTTTTTTGTCCAGTAACCGCGATCGCGTATACCATGAATAACGAAGACAACATGCCTGATGTTTGGCTTAGGCTCCAAAAATTGCTCCTCATCCAAAAAGACCTGATTTTCTCTCAAACCATCAACCTCTCCGGTCAAAGCCAGTTTGAATATATCCCTCCTTTGTTGACCCTCTGGTGAGGAATCCATAACAATAATGTCTGAATGTCCCGTTTTGGGAACATCAAGGTAGATGAAATCCTTTCCCGTCACTAAATCAACATTATCTTCTGGGGAAACGATATCATCAATCGAACCCAACAATTGTACTGTTAACGCCTTATCCACCTCTCTTTTGGCAGTGTCTTGACGCATTGCCAGCCATTGGATACGTAGTTGAGTGATAAAGGGAGCACCACGACGGATATTAAAAACGAGAGGCTTCCTGCCAAACAAAGTGATGAGGTTGCCAAAGAAGACACCCACGCTTTGAGACAATACAAAAAGAGGAGAGAGATGGTGGGAGATATGCCAGCCCCGATTCATACCTGCAAGCAAAATAATCCGCGTCACTTTCCCTGCCCAAGTTTTACCGGGTACGAATTCTACTAATGGCGTTTCAAAGGGAGCTTTATCCGTCTCTCCACAAGCACAAACGTAGACTTTCCGAGCCAGGAGTGCGCCTAAACTATGACCAACAAAGATAATCTGGTCATAGTTATTCTCTTGTTCAAATTGGTCAATCCATCTCAATAAATCTCGAACGATGATCAGACAGTTGGCTGTTGAGAAAAGTCCGGCTGGCACGTCGGGAATGAGGATGTCTGCATCAGGTAATTCCTGATGGACAACCTTGGAGAGATGACCCAGGTTTTTGGCGCGGATCAGATAGTGATGCAGCAAAACCGGAATAATCTCAGCTTCCCGATAGCAAACTAAATTGATAATTCCAACCGCCTGTAAAACTCCCCCGGCTGCCTTGATTTGTCGGGAAAAAAAGGGCATTTCTAATGCCGCCTTCGTGGGTTCAAACTCTTCCATCAATGTGACCAAATCCTCCTCCAATTCGGCTAAGCGTTCCGGAGTTGATAAGGTTTTCTTTGTTTCAATCGTTCCGTAGTCAATCAGACAGACCGTGCCGTTACTGTCTGTTGTCAAAATTGACCAGCCGACGGTAGCTAGTCCAGGGTCAATACCAAGCCAGGTATCTTCTGCATTCATAGGAGTTGGGAGTTCAGCCATTTTTGCTTATTATACTTCTCCTAGGGTGACATAAGAACGATACTACTACTATTTTAGAACGGCTATAAAGGTAAAAAAGACAAGAATTACTTAACCTCGTGTCGCTTTTGATTTTTAACAACTTGCCAGTACCAAGTGCGGATGCAATATCGGATATGCTTTTGCAGCGATTGTGTAATCGAAGTATTTTGAGCATAGCACCAGTTCCAGCGCTCAGCATCTTCTTCCGGTGTCATGAATGAGCGCCTACAGAAACCACTGAACAATTGCCTAGCACTGTCCGAAAAAGGCTGACCCATTAACTGCACATAGCGTTCTACGGTGAGCAGTTCCAGTCCAATAGCTATTGCTGCATTGTTGCGTCCAGAGCCTTTTGGGACACCAGAATCAAGGAGCGATCGCACTTTTATTCGGCAGCAGTAGTATAGAGGTATTGTTAGGGGAATAGGAAACGGAATTTGATTGAAATGTTGGATAGTTAAAGGGTTAGGAAACTCTATAGGTTTAGGAATCGGTGAAGTTTTAGGTAGAACCACAAGAGGAGATGAGTTCGTACAGGATTGACATTGAGGTACAGCATTTCGTAGCCTTTCGTAACCATAAACCCTTCCCGTTTCTGTAATAATTTGCGACAAATTGCATAGCCAATCCGAATTTCCCCAAGCCTTGGGTAAGATATGCCAAGTGCCAGCTAACCGCATGAGACGGGCGGGATTTTTGAGGCTGCGGTCAGCATCTGCGTATTCTAGCAAATCACGCTGAAGATGACACCATTGCTCAATTCCAATTGGTTCATCAAACACCCAATAGGAGTGAATTGACCGACCTCCTGTATCCACCTGAAATGTTGGTGCAGGAAGTTCTAGTTGCTGCCACAAATTCACCTGCTTTAATTTATCTAGGCAGTCGTGTTCATAGAATACAGCGCGACCCTGTGAGATATCCTTATTCTTATATCCACCACCATTAACAACCAGATAGACTCCGCGACCATAAGATTGATAGGTTTCGATAGCCGCCCAGCTTAATCGATTCAGTTTACAACCTTTGTCTAGACGTTTGCGAGAATCCTGGGAATGAAACAAGCAGGTGAGGTTTAGTTTATCGGTTGGTTGATAAGAGAGAAACTCTAAGTATTTTAACACTTGATAGCGGTCAGGTTGAGGAAAAGTCATCTTAGGCGTCGCTTTATTCATGAAGGGCTTTAATTGCCGTCATCGCGAAACTTAATAGGTTGGCGATGATGAAAAGTTTTGATGATAGCCAAAGCCTCCGTGTGACAGTCTTGCCAGAGGTGAAACGGAAAGGTAATCTCTTGAAGTCCTTGTGAACGGGTAGCCACCAAAATTGATATTTTTTGCACTTGAGAGTTGGGATAGTTGATATCAAGTACCAACTTATACAGCCATGTTTGAAGAAGGGCGCGGCGAAAAATAGGAGTTGTCCATTCCCAGGTTGGTAGAGACGGACAATTTACCCCTTTCATTTTCCGTTTCCACAGGGGCCAGACACCTTGATAACCTCGGTTGCCAATCGGGTAGCCATCGAAGGTTTTAAATTCCAAAAGCCAGCGCTCTCCCGTCTCTAATTCAATGACAGCATCTGGTGTACCTGCAAAAAAAAGTGGACGGTGAGCAATGGTTTCTTCGAGGGCAATAATGTGGTACGGTGGTAGAGTTTTCAAGTAGGGAGAGAGAGCTTCCCAATACTCCCTGATTTCATCATTAATTTCAGGAAAAGCATTTCCCTGGAGAAAGACTTGAGCCGCTGCGTGCAGTGTCGTTCCTTCAAAAGCCCGTTGTTGGCGTCGTTGAGACCAAGCGCCTTCCCCATGGATTAAGTCGTATTGTTTCTGTTTTTTTTCCCAGTTAGTTGGAAAGGCTGTATCAAGAATTTCTGTAACGCTGGGGTATAGTATTCCATCAACGTCTCGCATTTTTTGTATTCCTTTGTATGAGACAATAGGGCAGGAGGTAACTTTAGCGACTAACCTTCTGCCCAGAAGTGGGCTTCAAGCCGTTTGTGGTAAAGCCGGTTGGTTGGAGGGACTTCCCGCTAGAGCCATTAAAGCTTTCTCCGCCGCTTTTTCTGTAACCTCATGGATGAGTAAGTCAGTGTGCTTTTGTCCGATGATTTGAGCCACTTCAATAGCATCCTGTTCGAGTTCCGTTTCAGGTTGACGGACGTTCCACGTTAAATGAAAATAGGGTTTAATGCCCTTATCACACTTGACAATTTCTGTGGTATAAATTTGGGAGACAATGGTTTGGCTAATCTGGGTTTTGATATAATCCTTAGCACTGGCATATTTTTTAGATAGTTGAGCCTTATTCCCTTCCCAGTCTAAGAAGGCTTCCTGTTCAATTGGGCGGATGAGAATGGAAAATTCATCCATTGAATGACCCCGCATTAAAAAGTGGGACACGATTTGCGGTCGCATTTTACCCGCATTTTCTTGTTTGGTTTTATTGTCATATATCCAGCTTTTTAACGGGATGAACCAAATTTCCTGAAACAGTTCATTACAATAAAATTCGCCCAAGGTTAAATGACGCCGAGCTTTGTAGCCTTGTCGCATTGGATAAATGATCACGAGTTCGACTTTATGAGCCACGATTGCGGCTTGAAATGAACCATCTTGGTAGGCTTCAGTTAAATCCGCTCCGAATAGCGTGTCTACAAAAGCACCACCATCGCAACGGAGGTAGTAGTCTTGGCTAATAGTACCCAGGAGGGCGCTGTAATTTCCAGAGCTAGAGGTGATAATTTCCATGAGAATTCAAGAGTAAATTTTTTGCGTTGTTTTGGAGCAGTCGCACTTTTTTCGGAAGGGAGAAGATAAAAAATGTTCTCGTTGAAGATTCGCTTTTGCACGAAGAGGGATAGGATTAGGTTGATTTTTGTAATGCTGGAATTGCCTCGTCATTCCACTCTACATAGAAGTGATTGCCAATGGTCAGCATACTGAAGCTGACATCGCTACCTTGCATCAGTTACTGAGTGAAGGGAAGCACGAGCGTCTGTTGCAGGTGGGAAAATACAACGTCAACATTGGTCAGGGACAAGATATCCAGGTTGGCGATCACGTTTACCAAGGACTCGATGCAGAAGCTGTTCGAGAAGTAGTTCGTGCTGTACTTCAAGGTTATAACGCCAGCGACATTCGCGGAATTGTGCGCTCTGTTCTCAAAGAAGATTTTCCCAACATGGCTCAACCTGACCACTCTCAAAGTAGCTTACAGAAAACGATTTTAGTCCTCGCCTCCAGCCCCAAAAATGAAGCGAGACTGCGCTTAGATCAAGAAGTGCGGGAAATTGATGAAGGGTTGCGACGGTCACAGCAACGAGACAAGTTTACTCTACAGCAACGCTGGGCGGTTCGTCCTGATGATTTGCGCCGTGCTTTGTTAGATTTGAATCCTCAGATTGTTCACTTTTGCGGACATGGTTCGGGGGAAGATGGTTTAGTTTTAGAAGATAATGCTGGGTTAGCACAACTTGTACCCACTCAAGCCTTGGCAAATTTATTCAAACGATTTGCGACGCGATCGCGCTGCAAGGAATTCCCGAAGAACATATCCCAGTCTTGAAACAGTTAAAAAATGAGGCTGGTCAAAAGAGAAAAAGAAGGTTGGCTTAACGATGAGCAAATCCAAAACTTCCCTGGCCAAGTTTTGCAAGTTCTCGATCGCCTGTGGGTACAGTAAGACAAACAATCAACGGAAGTTACATTGGAACAAGCTGTCTAGAGTGTGAATCGCCCTTGCCAGACATTGAGTAATGATGAGTTCTGATGAATTAAACACCATTATTGAGCGGATTGCATCGGGAACGCAGACAGCGACTGATGTTGAAGCGCTTCGAGTTGCCCTGAGCGATCGCAACCAAGATTTATTGCAACCTTCGATTACTCATCAGGTGGATGCAGTCCGGCTAAGACAAGCAGGCGTCGAAGATTCACCACTCCTAGACGGTTGAGTGCAAGCGCTTCGATGGTTGCACGACCACAAGGGGTTCTACCAATCAGTTGAGTCAAATCCTCACTCCAATCAAAATGCTCTGTCCAATTCTGCTGGCGAGGATTGAACAGGGCAATCTCCTGTCCAGTCTGTGGATCGGGGTAAACAGTCCGGGTGTATTTACGACCGTTACAGCCGAAACACGCCCAGGCGAGATTTTCAGCAATGGTTGCTCCGCCCAGTTGTCGAGGTTTGATGTGATCGACTGTAAAGCTGTCAGGAGAGAACGCATCCGGGCAACGGCAGTATTCGCATCGATTCTTTGCCCGTTGAGCAATTTCCTGTCTCAGGGCTGTAGGGACTCGTTCATATTCAGACGGCATGGGAAGGCTGGGAGTGGGACTTCGACTGAACTTGCTCGTTTAAGCGCATCAGGTCAATGTTCCTGATCTTTGCTAGCTCAATCAGAGCTTCTAAGCGCTCTACTCTCTGTTGCTCTAGCAAATCTTCGTAACCAATCAGTTCCTGATGCTCAGCTTCGCTCAGTTCATCCCATTCACAGCGATCGCGTAACGTATCTAGGTGTACCTGCTCGTCTTCAGGCAGATGGCTCTCGATCGCCTCAAGCAACTGTGCTTCCTGGGCGCTAACTGTACTCGGCTGAGGCGGTTCGGCTAAAAATTCCAATAGTTGCACAACAGCCATCAATTTGTCTTGAGGTAGTTGCCCGATGAGTGCGATCGCTTTTTGGCGAATATCAGTAGCAGGAGGCATTGCCCATACCTAAGTAATGGTTAATTCATAGTTTAGCAGTGTGGTTTCAGCTAACGGAAGTTACATTGGAACAAGCTGTCTAGAGTGTGAATCGCCCTTGCCAGACATTGAGTAATGATGAGTTCTGATGAGTTAAACACCATTATTGAGCGGATTGCATCGGGAACGCAGACGGCGACTGATGTTGAAGCGCTTCGAGTTGCCCTGAGCGATCGCAACCAAGATTTACGGCAACTGGGTAAGTATAACGTCAACCTTGGTCAAGGACAGGATATTCACATTGGCGATCGCACTTATGTTACTTGGAATGATGAAGCGATTCAAGCCTTGATTGAGGTTGTGCAAAAGCTTCAATCCACGACTCAAACTCCTACACCTCAAGTAGCGTCAGTTGATGAGCTGGTGCAGCAGGTGCGATCGCGCCTCTACAATGATATTCAATGCTTGCACGGCACGATGCCGCTTTGGGGCGTGGATCGTTGGGTGCCGTTGGGTGAGTTGTTTGTGGATGTCAATATTTTGGAGGAGTTGAGCAGCAGTCGTCGGTCGGAACTGGATGACCTGTGGCAGGACTTCAGCCGGAATCCCAGCGATCGCAGTTTAGATCGCATTGGCTTGGGCAAAGAGCGGAAACGGGTGTCAGGGTTAGAGGTGCTGGCGAAGAATACGAACCTGATGGTGGTGGGTAAACCGGGTTCGGGGAAGACCACGTATTTGCAGCGAGTGGTGACGGAGTGCAACGCGGGGAATTTACAAGCGCACCGGATTCCGGTGTTGATTAAACTGCGAGAGTTTGTGGAGGATGGGCGTGAGGTTGCCTATTCGCTGGAGCGGTATCTAGAGCGGTGCTGGCGGTTATCGGATGCCGAAACTCAGTTGGTACTCAATCGAGGTCGGGTGCTGGTACTGCTGGATGGGTTGGATGAGGTGACGGGGGAGGATGGGAAGAACATCACGAAGGAAATCAAGCGGTTTGCTCGTGCCTATCCGCAGGTGCAGGTCATTGTGACCTGTCGAACGCAGAGCCAGGAGTCGCGGTTTGAGCGGTTTGATTATGTGGAGGTGGCGGATTTTAATGAGTCGCAGGTGCGGGCATTTGCCGAGCATTGGTTCAAGACGGTGATAGGGGATGAGTCGGCGGGACTGGCGAAGGTGCGGGAGTTTCTGAGGTTACTCTTTTTGGAGGAGAATAAGTCGATTCGGGAGTTAGCAATTACGCCGATTTTGCTGAGTTTGACTTGTGCTGTGTTTCACCAGACGGGGAAGTTTTACTCGAAGCGTTCCAAACTCTATGAAGAGGGGTTGGAGTTGCTGCTGGAGCAGTGGGACAAGTCGCGGGAGATAGAGCGGGATGAGTTTTATCGGGATTTGTCGGTGGAGCGGAAGCTGGAGCTATTGAGCTATCTGGCGGTGAAGAAGTTTGAGCAAGAGCAGTATGTGTTGTTTGAGCAGGCTGAGATTGAAGGGTATATTGCAGAGTTTTTGGGGATTGGGAAGCGGGATACCCGCATTTCTCACAAAAGGCGTGATTGCGAATAGCAGAAACCTTACCAGACAAGGATTTAAGCCCATTTCTTCAC
>NZ_JBKHUP010000187.1:0-8664 GCF_046565525.1 Coleofasciculus sp.
ATGACTGACTGGATGTTGTCGTTAATGCTATGTTATCAACAAAACAAGTATAGCACAAAAACCAACCTTCAATGCAACAATATAGAAAGAGCAATCACTCGATTTTAATGGTAAATTACCATTTAGTCTGGATGCCCAAACGACGGAAAAAAGTCCTGGTAGGAGACATAGAGAGGCGACTAAGAGAAATCATTCGCCGTGTCGGACTTCATCCCCGATTTAAAAATACGGGGCTTCCGTCCTCCCGCTTTTTCTCTGTGAGGGGTTTCGGATTTACTCGCTAATTCTTAGTGTAGTGGCGTGACACACCTTATTTGATGAATTAGAATTACGCCCGGAAACCGTAGGGGCGTACCGACGTGCGCCCAGAAAACATACCTACATGAGACCAGATTAACCGTAAAATCTATTCCACCATTTTAGATGTGTTACACCAGTAGCGTTGTTAGCGATCGCGAGGAACATTTGGGGCAATGTTTTGGTAGGGTAACAGGCAGGAAGTAGGACGCGACATCATCAGTGTCCCACTCCCTCACGCCATAAATGGAAAATTACCCCACATTGTAAGCAGTCTGTAATGCCCACCAGAGTAGGAAAGCAATACCCCCCAGGACTAGCACCGTCGAAATCACGATCGCCACAGGGCTATCTGCTCCCTTAAACTTCATGATGCCACGATTTAGGTCTGACATATCCGGTTATACGCTCCTATTTGAATTCAAGGGATTTCCCAACTCGAATATATCTTGACCTGAGCGTTTTGATCACAAAATTCCGTTGGGTGTAGGGCTTCTTGCCGGAACAGCTAAATTAGGGTCAATAGTGGTCATTGCCAATAATTTGCTCAAATGAAGGAGACTGTGGTGTGAAAGTATTGTTAGTCATTCTCGGAGTGTTGCTGGTATTGGTTGCGGGAGTGGAAGTCGGCTTGCGTTTACTCTTTGGCTTAGGGAAGCCGCCGATTTATATTGCCGATGAGCAAATTGGCTATTTATTAGCCCCTAACCAAAAGACGACTCGTATGGGTAATCGCATTGCCATTAATGACTATTCCATGCGGAGTGATGAGATTACACCAGAGCGATCCCCGTCTACACTGCGGGTTTTACTCTTAGGCGATTCTATCGTCAATGGTGGCTGGTGGACAGACCAAGACCAAACCCTTTCGGCGCTGCTCGCTGCTCAATTGGCACCGTTCAAGTCCCAGAAGGCGTTTGAGCAAATCGAAGTTCTCAACGCCTCTGCCAATTCCTGGGGACCTCGGAATGAATTGGCATATCTCCAACGCTTTGGCACGTTCAACGCCCAAGCTATAGTCTTGGTGATAAATACCGATGACCTCTTTGCCACCGCCCCCACCTCGATCCCGGTGGGACGCGATCGCAATTATCCCAGTCATAGACCCCCTTTAGCCCTGATTGAGGCAATTAGTCGTTTTTTGCCTTACGAATCTGTGCCAGAAATGGCGGCTGTTCGTGCTGAGGGAGGCGATCGCGTGGGTTTTAACTTAGATGCCATTCATCAAGTTTACAAGCTCTCTAAAGAGGCAGGCGCTGAGTTTCTGTTGGTCATGACCCCCCTATTACGGGAAATTGGCGAAAAAGGACCCCGTGATTATGAAATCAAAGCCCGAAATCGCCTAATTGGGTTGACTCAAGACCAGCAAATTCCCTACATCGATTGTTTGCCCATCTTCAACAACCAGCCCACCCCAGAAAGCTTGTATCGAGATCACATCCACTTAAGTCCCCAAGGTAATCAGCAGGTTAGTGACGTAATCGCGCGATCGCTTCATTACCAGTTATCAGTTACCAGTTATCAGCCAATTACTGACCACTGATAACTGGCCACTCGTCCAAACAACGGACAAATGACACTCAAGACAGGGCAACCATGGGAGACTTAATGTCATGCGGCTCTCGGTCTAAATGATGCCAAACTTGACCATCAAGAGCCATTTGCTCAATCAAACTGGCTAAACGCAAGGCTTTCAGCGCCTGTTCGCCACCAACAGAGGGTTGATTTCCGCCGCGCACACAGTTGACAAAGTGTTCTAACTCAGCGTATAGCGGTTCGATGTTACTGGTGTACACCTTTTCAATTAACCCATCCTGACGATAGAGAACTTGACCATAGTCAGTTTCACAATTGGCAGTCGTTTGCCGATGAATCAGAATTTCATTATTGAGAAAATCGGCTTCTGTGAGCGAATTTTTGCAATGGGCGGCAATGCGACGGATTTTGCGATGGGTTACCTTACTTGAGGTAAGAGTTGCCACAATCCCATTGGCAAAGACTAGATTAGCGGTAACGTAATCTAAATACCCCGACTCAGAGGCATTGCTACCACTAGCCGTTAATCGGATGACAGGGGCATCTGCCAGTTCCATCAGCAGGTCAATATCGTGGATCATTAAATCGAGAACCACAGATACATCGTTGGCTCTGTGGGAGTAGGGACTCATGCGATGCGCCTCTAGTGCCAGCAATTTCTCAGTTTTGAGAACTTTGCTGAGTTCTTGAAAGGCGGGATTAAACCGTTCAATGTGACCCACTTGCAGAATACATTGGTACTCAGCGGCAGCGTTGACTAGGGATTCTGCTTCAGCGATACTGGCGGCAATCGGTTTTTCGATTAAGGCATGAACCCCCGAACGCAGACAAGTCATCCCCACTTCATAATGCAGGCGGGTTGGTACCGCAATACAGACAGCATCAACATAGGGGAGTAAGTCGCGATAATCTTCAAAGAAGCGGACACGGTATTTACTCGCCGTATCCAAACCCCGTTCTACATTAATGTCTGCCACGCCTACCATTTCCACGTCTTTTAAAAGACTCAAAACGCGGGCATGATGCTGTCCCATGTTACCAACGCCAATCACGCCAATTCGGATTGGCTGGGGCAGGCTACGTTGGACATGAGTATCCAGATGTCTTTGATACATGCTATCTTGCACTCTTATATGCTCCTCCACCACGGGAACTAAGTCAATTTACTTATGTTGAGCCGCCTTAAACCATCCAGATAGTACCACAGCACCTTTAAATGTGAAGAATTCCAAAGATTGCCCCAATTTGCCAGATAACGGAAGTCTTTAGGACGGTCATTCTTTTTTCATTGTGGGTTTAGAGCTACTTTAGGTGTAGGTAAATGTGTCAGTTTTTGGGTTGTCCATTTTTGGGCGGGGGTCAAAACTTTCACCAGAGGAGGTGAAAATGTCGAAAGCCGTAGTTTTATTGTCCGGAGGATTGGATTCATCTACAGTCCTCTATCAAGCTAAGGCAGATGGCTATGAGTGTTATGCTATATCCTTTGATTATCAACAGCGACATCGGCGAGAACTCGAATCCGCGATCGCAATTGCTAAATGTGCTGGTGTCAAAGACCATCAAGTGGTAAGTTTTGACTTGCGCCAGTGGGGGGGTTCAGCCTTAACTGATGATACCCTCGATTTGCCCCAGGCGCGATCGCTCCAGCAGATGTCCCAGAGTATCCCTATCACCTACGTCCCCGCACGAAATACCATTTTTTTGAGTTTTGGGCTATCCTACGCCGAAGCGATGGGTGCTACAGCCGTCTATTTGGGGGTCAATGCGTTAGATTATTCCGGTTACCCCGATTGCCGTCCTGATTATATCCAAGCCATGCAGCAAGTCTTTCGCCTAGGCACAAAACAGGGGCGTGAGGGAGAACCGATTCAAATTATCACTCCGCTAATTCAGCTTAGGAAAACAGAAATTATCCAGTTAGGAAATAAACTTGGAGTGCCTTGGCAAGACACCTGGTCTTGCTATGCTGGGGATGAGATGGCTTGTGGTGTCTGTGATTCTTGTCGCTTACGCCTTGCCGCTTTTGCGGAAATCGGACTAAAAGATCCCTTGTCTTATGAACATGAAAGATAAGGGTTGAAACAGTTTTAACCCAACGCGCTGAAGAGTAGAACCTGATTTGTCGGGGTGGGTTTATGGGCTTTTGTGTTGCTATTAGGGAACCCACACTGTAGTCCTAGAGAGATTATTATGAAAACTAGGCAGCTTGTGAAAAGACTAGGGCAATTTAGCCGACGACTTAATTCCCGTTCTATCTGGGCATTCGTCGCCGTTGTCCAAGTTTTACTACTATTACTCATCTACTTAACTTGGCCCCCCACTCATTTAACCCTATTTGTTCCCGCTGACGAAGCTACCGCTTGGCAGTCATTAATTACTGATTTTCATAATAAATATCCCAAAATTCGGATTAATTTGAGAACGAAAACGAATCTGGCAGGTGATATTACCTATCGCCTTAAGGATGATTTTGTTCGAGACTGTCAAATAGGAAACTCCCTTTATGATTTAGTTTACACAGATATTATTTGGATGCCAGAGTTCGCGGCTAAGGGATGTCTGGTTGATCTATATAAATGGACGGCTAAAGATACCCTAGTCAATGAAGGATTTTTACCCAGTACAATCGACGCCGGAGAATATCAGGGTAAGCTCTATCGGATGCCTTTGCGTTCGGATATCGGTCTTCTATACTACCGCAAAAATTTACTGGGTAATACTCAGCCACCTGAAACCTTACAGCAATTGAAAACGCTTTCCCAAACTTGGCAAAATCAAAGGAACTATCCAGGTGTTTATTTATGGCAGGGATGGCGCTATGAAGGCTTGATCGCTACTTTTGTAGAAGTATTAGAAAGCTATGATGGATTCTGGATTAAACCAGACAGTTTAGAGGTAGGATTGGATCAACCTGAGGCTGAACAAGCTGTTCAGTTTTTACTCAATACAATTCGAGAGAATATTTCGTCTCCAGAAGTTATCTTATATAGCGAACAAGAATCATTGGACAGGTTTAATCAAGATCCCAATACCCTATTTCTTCGACAGTGGCCCTATGCCTGGAACCAATTAGCTGATCCATCTAATGTCGGCGTACAAGTCTTGAATCTTTCAGTCGATCCCAATAAAAATACATTGGTTCCGAGTGGCTGTAATGGGAGTTGGGGTTTAGGAATAGCTAAGAATTCACAACACCCAGATAAAGCCTGGAAAGCCCTTCAATATTTTACCAGTCAAGCTGCTCAGAAAAAATTGATTTTGGAGCAAGGATATTTACCCAGTCGAGAAGCGTTGTATGATGACCCAGAGATCAAAGCCAAGTATCCCTATTTACCGTCTTTGAAAGAGGCAGTCAAAAATTCAATATTGCGTCCTACCATTCCTCAGTATGATCAAGCCTCTTTTATCTTACAGAAATATTTGAGTAAATTGATTACCAGAACCGCCCTTGCCCAACAAGTTGATAATAATGAGATAACCCAGTTGATGCAGAAAGCCGCCGATGAAACGCGCCAATTGCTAAATTTGGAGATGTTGACGATTAATTGACCTGAATAACTTTCAGAGCCACATTTGTAGGGGTTTCCTTCAACTTCCTCCCATGAACAGAACAGTCCCTTGAGGAGACAACTGCCGTTGGTGCTGTTGGTAGGCTTGTAACCAGAGGACTCCTGATACTAATAAAATTGAGAAAATGACAAAGTTTAGAATCATTAATTTTAGGGGAAGTGGATAATTTTTGGGTATATCTGGATGAGGGAGGGGTTGTTTTTGGAGATGCGGCAAAATAAACGAGGCATTTGGCGGTCTACGATAGACAAATGGTGCCATAAAATAGTCAAGCCACTCGGCTAAAGCATCGGAAATTTTGTGAGTATGCTTGCGCCACATCAATTCACCTGTTTTATGGTTGGTGTCTAGTTCTAACGGATGTTTACCTGTCAATAAATGGACAAAAGTACGTCCTAGTGCATAGAGATCGGATTGGGGAACCGCATTACCGTTGATTTGTTCTGGAGGGGTATAACCGGGTGAAAAAACCCCTTCTCCCATTACATCTTTTCCCATCAGTCGTTGGACAACTGTACCCGTCATTTGGCAAACTGTACCAAAATCAATTAGCACTAGTTGACCATTGGGTCGTAGCATGATATTCGAGGGTTTAATATCCCGATGAAAATATTGTTGTTGATGCAGTGTATCGAGGATATCAAGTAACTGTTTTAGCCATTCAATGGCTTTGGCTTCGGAAATGGGTGGATTATGTTTGAGCCATGATCGTAAATTTTCTCCCTCTACTTCTTCCATTACCAAGCAATGTAAGGGACGAGAACGGCGGGGAACAGAAACGGTAAAATAATCGTCTTCGGGTTGAACTTTAGGAATGCCGGGATGGTTAAGTTTTTTTAGAATTTCGGCTTCTTGTTTAAATAGGCGAACTAAAGTGGAATTGTTCCGGGTTAAAACTTTCAGCACTTTATGCTTTGCCCCTTGAATTGCCGCCTCTGCTGCTAAATCCCGGACTTCAAAGATTTTGGTGGGATTGGGTGCCTCTAGGGGTCGAAGGGGTTTCAGCAGCCGATATCGACTGTTGATGGTTAATGGAGTGTCACAGCCTTGACAGTATTCCAGATACTCAGGATTTTCCCGTTGGTCGCACTTGGGGTTGATACAGTAGCTCATCGGATTTTTAGATGGGTTTAGGTGACTTCTTAAAATTAACATCTACCCCTAGAAATAAATTAATTTTAGGACTTACGCACAGATTGGCATTAGGGACACAACCTGTTTCCTGTTCCCTCCCCTCACTACAATCCTTATTCAGCAACCCCTAACTATTGAGCTTGGAGTGTAAACAGAGTGACCTCTGGAGGACAGTTGAGTCGTATTGGCAGATCACTAAAGCCAATCCCACGATTAATATACAGTTTATTACCTGAGGCGCCATAGCCGTCACTCCAACCATCGACATGTTCCCAGTTTTTAGCTAATGCTAACCAAGACCATTGGGGTGTGAATGGCAGGCGAATTTGTCCGCCATGAGTGTGTCCAGCAACCGCTACAGGTGCGGTATTAGCAGGTAAAGCCAGAAATGATTTGGGATTGTGCATCATCACAATCCTGGGATTAGCGGATGGCACTTGCGCGATCGCGTCTTTTGGTTTGTCCTTATTTGCCAGATGGGAACCAATGCCTACTAAATAAAAAGAGTCGGTGTTTCCATCACTAAGATTGTCCCCAGAATTTCCGGGTAGAGATAATTTGACGGCTTGGTTTTCCAGAACCTCTATCCCAACTTCTTCTAACGCCGCCTCTAACCGTGCGGCTAAGTTCTCTTTGGGTGGAGTATCCAGCTTAATCATACCGTAGTCGTGATTACCTAATACTGCATAGGTGGGAATATCGGCTTCGGGTAAGGGACGCACTAAATCAACGATGTTAGCAATTTCTGGGTCTGTGCCTTTAAAGGCATGGTAAATAAAGTCACCGCTAATCAGGACGACACTAGGGCGTTCTTCCACCAGTTCCGCTATACTACGGCGGACGGTAGGGGTATTGTCTAGCCACATCCCGTATTGAAAATCTGAAACCAGTCCAATTCGTTTTCCTTGCCAAGCCGCAGGAAGATTGGGAATTACTGCCACTTCTTCTTCTATGTCGAGAATATAAGGCTCAATTAAGCTCCAAATTAAAAGAAAACCCAATAGTCCGACTAAACCTAACAGAATATACTTGATTTTTTTCATGGTTATTTATCACTGGTTAATTTAGTAGAGACGCGCCATGGCGCGTCTGTTCATGTTCCCTAATGCAGTATTACTTTGTCAATCGTCGTTTGATCATCTAAGGTGGTAGCTCGATTGGTGGTTTTGATCGAGGCGATCGCATCCCAAACCCAGCCGTCATTGTGAATCAGCGCCAACAGCAGCCGTCGGCGTTTAGTGACGTGTTTGGTTGCGTCCCAAAATTGGCGATCGCTAACCGTGGGAATCCCTTGTTTCCTGAGTCGTTCCAGGGATGGAAGAGGTGGTAATTTCCCAAATTGCACCTTGAGGGTTATAACTTCCCATCCCTAGAGTAGCGATGGTATAACCGACAAAATAAATTCTTTCTAACGTAGTGGCGGGCAGTTTTTTCGGCGTTACCACAGCCGTTTGATCAGCGCTAAATATTAGCGTCCATCCCACCCAGGTTAAGGCAAACCAAAGCACGGCTACAGTAACGAGAATTAGCCAACCCGTAACTAACAATAAGCGGTGATTGGAGTGCCAGCGATGAATCTGAAGCGCGATTCTCCACAGCCAAGCCGAGATTCTGCTGGTTAGAGGACTTCCTCCTCCCACTGTTAATGTTGTGATCAGGACATCAATAGACACAACGATGAGAATGAGCAGTCCGAAAACAAGTAGCAGAATTGACATAAGAGAAACGAACATAGTTCATGCGATCACAGATTACCTCACCACCGGGCAAAAAACCTGCATCTGAGGGAATAAGTAAGGGAATAGGAAACAGTGAGCAGGAACAAGGGATTGAGGTTGGAGCAAATTTAAGCCTAGAGAGAGGGGATTCCTGAGTAGGGATAAATCTAAGCTGAGATTGGTAATACCATCCGAATAAGCAATCGATAAGATTTTATCAACCTATAGTACCCAAGCACAAACGCCACATATAGCACGGCAATGTCGTACCCCTACAGGTAGCTCTATCAAAACGTGGGGGATTGGGGGAGCTATAGAACTCCATCCTCAACTAAACGGAGTGAAGTAGGGTGGGGGTACATTGGACTCCCCCAAGGTAAATTCAATCTGGTCAACCCCGATTGAATTT
>NZ_JBKHUP010000188.1:0-8138 GCF_046565525.1 Coleofasciculus sp.
AAGCCGAGTCGCGGAAAGAGGAAGCCTCGTCAGTGATGGCGGGAATCCCTGTGCGTTTACGCCGGGGAGGATGTCAATGCCCTCTGCCCTCTGCTACATTGTTGTACTTGCTATCTCTGGCGATGGCTCTAGACTTTAATCTTTCAACCATCAGTAGCTCTATACCGCCTCAAAACATTGAGGCGGAGGAGTCGATTTTAGGCGGGATCATGCTTGACCCCGAAGCCATGAGTCGAGTGGTGGATTTATTGTCTCCAGAAGCCTTCTACGTTAGCGCTCACCAAGAAATTTATAGATCTGCCTTCATTCTGCATCATGAAGGTAAGCCAACGGATTTCATGAGCGTTACCTCTTGGTTGTATGACCATAAATTATTAGACAAGGTGGGGGGTCAGAGCAAGATAGCGCAGTTAATTGAACGCACGGTGTCAGCCGTCAATATTGACCGCTATGCGGCGTTGGTGATGGATAAGTACCTGCGCCGTCAGCTCATCCAATCGGGAAATGGGATTGTTCAACTGGGTTACGAGACGCATAAGGAGTTGGACTTTGTTCTTGATCAAGCAGAACAGAAAATTTTTAATGTGACTCAGGTGCGCCCGCAACAAGGGTTAGTGCCAATCTCTGAGACATTAATTCAAACCTTTCAGGAAATAGAAACCCTTCATGAAGGGATTGCCTTACCTGGTATACCCTCTAATTTCTATGACTTGGATGCGTTAACGGGTGGGTTTGGGCGTTCTGATCTAATTATTGTTGCGGGAAGACCCTCAATGGGAAAAACTAGCTTTGCGTTGGCTATGGCTCGCAATATTGCCGATAAATTTCCTGTAGCAATTTTTAGTCTAGAAATGTCTAAGGCGCAATTAGTCCAGCGGCTTTTATCTAGCGAGGCGACTATTGAAAGTAATTATTTGCGAACGGGGCGAATTACTCAAAATCAATGGGAACCTCTCTCCCAAGCGCTGGGGACGTTATCAGAATTACCCATTTATATCGAGGATACGCCTAACCCCAGCGTCATGCAGATGCGATCAAATCTGCGGCGTCTCCAGGCAGAACAAGGGGGAATGCTGGGATTGGTTTTGATCGATTATTTGCAGTTAATGGAAGGGAGTGGTAGTGAAAATCGAGTCCAAGAACTGTCTCGGATTACCCGTTCTCTCAAAGGGTTAGCCCGGGAACTGAATACTCCTGTGATTGCTCTATCTCAGCTTAGTCGAGCCGTAGAAGCCCGGAACAATAAGCGACCAATGATGTCCGATTTGAGAGAGTCAGGTTCGATTGAGCAAGATGCGGACTTAGTGATTATGTTGTACCGGGAGGAGTATTATAATCCAGATACGCCAGATCAAGGGATCGCTGAAGTGATTATTACCAAACATCGCAATGGTCCAACTGGCGTGGTGAAGTTAATCTTCGACCCTCAGTATACTCGCTTCCGCAATCTCGCCCATGGCAATCAGCGATGAGAGGGAACAGGGAACCGGGAACCGGGAACGGTTGTAGTCTCACCAACCAACAGCCTTGGGTTTCAACCCAAGGCTAAACGCTCAATGGGAGAGGTTAGACGGGTTTCTAACTAATTTTTAGCAATTCCACATCGAAAATTAGAGTTGCGTTAGGCGGAATCACTCCACCTGCACCCCGGGAACCATACCCTAATTCCGGGGGAACGATCAGACGACGACGTCCGGCAACTTTCATCGTGGCAACGCCTTCATCCCAGCCTTTGATCACCTGTCCTACACCGAGTTTAAAGGAAAAAGGACGGTTGCGATCGCGGGAACTATCAAACTTGATGCCATCTTCCAGAGTTCCCGTATAGTGAACCACAACGGTTTGACCTTTTTGGGGTTGTGCGCCGTCACCTTCTTTGAGTTCGACATATTTCAAACCCGATGGTGTGGTGACAACGTCCTGATCTGTGTTCTGTGCTTCAGTGGAATCTGTATTCATGGCAATGGGTTGATTGTCAGGGATGGGGCTAGCCTGGGTGACTTGGGTGAGGGATTGAGGTTGGGTGAGGTTGAGTTCGTCGGCTGTTGCACTCCCTCGACTGAGTTGAGTCATCACCAACAACAATCCACAGGCAATAATAACGCCCAAGCTAATTAGAATATCTCTCAAAATCTGTCCTCCTATTCAATGTTTGATCGACGCCACAGCTTATTTTCTAGATCCCGCACTTGACGTTCCAACCGATCAATGCGCCCGCGCAATTCATCGACTTCCGTTTGCCGAGGGACACCTAATTCCTGCAACAGGTTCCGTAGCTGTCGTTCCATGTTGACTTCAAAGTTACCTTGCTCCGATTTGATCTGCTGCACCATATCATCGACGAATCCTTGGGCTTGCTCTGGATTAATTTTTCCATCTTTTACCCATTCATCGCTAACTTCTCGCAGTTTGTCTGCCACCATGGACGTTGTGCCCACACCAACCATCAATAACTGCTTCAGCCAGTCTCTATTATCCATACGCTGTTCCTGTAACTCGGTGCTAACCCCAGGATAGGGGAAGGGAGGTTGATTCCCACCTCCAGTTCCATTGTGTGCTATCTTGCCCATAACTGCTGCTGTGTTCGTTTTTGCCTCAGTTGCACAGTATCCGATCAAGCGCAAGTACCTAGTTATGGTAATTGAGTATCTTAAAGTTAGAGTCTCGCCCGAACTTCGGGAAACATTTATTCAGAAAGATGCCGAAATCTGGACATCCATGCTGGCTAGCTGTCCAGGATTCATCAGCAAAGAAGTCTGGATTGAGCCAGAAACTCCTGCGGAGGTCATTCTGATCATTCGTTGGACAAGCCGTCAACAGTGGGAAGCTGTTCCACAAGAGCAGTTGGATAAAACCCAAAAGCGGTTTGAGCAGGAGTTTAGCAAAGATTATCAGATGATTCAGGCGAGTGAATATCAAGTCAGAAAATTTCCTCAAACACCCAGCTAACGTTAGACCTGATGTCTAGTTGTCCCCGTTGCCATCAATCCATCAGTAATCAAGAAATTACTTGCCCTCATTGTGGCATGATTCTCAAAGCCTACGGTCATCCAGGTATTACCTTACACCAAGCCGTGGAACAGAAGTATTTGTGTCAAACCTGTCTCTATCATGCCGATGATACCTGTACGTTTCCTCAACGTCCTTATGCCAAGGAATGCACCCTTTATACAGATAAAGACCAGTCTATCCTGGAATCTGAACCGATTTATATGCCGCGTCGTAGTCCCTTACACGGGGCAAAATTGTGGTGTCAGCGTCACCCAGCCGTAGTCGGGTTACTGGGATTGGTTGCTGTTAGTATAGTGTTTACTTTACTCTCTAACTCGTGAGTGGTTACACTTTGAATTAAATCGCTTTTTATGCCCAATCGGGAAAATCCCGTAGCAAATTGCCCACAGACTAGAAGTCTGAGGCTATACAAACTAAGTCCGCCTGCGCGGACTAAATTTAGCCTGCGGAGGTAGGCTTTGTTTGTGTAGCCGCGATTGCCAATCGCTAGGTACTTTGGCTTACCGTTATCCTTGGGGTACTTTTTCATTGAAGCCTGCGGTCCAATTGCAACCCGCTATCAATAGTGATCACACTATTGTGAAAAAATGGAATTAGATTTTTTGAGATTCTTTGACGCTTGTGATCCGAGTAAAACCCTCGCGATCGCGAATCCTGAAGATAAGCAGTATTATATTGATTTTGCCTCAGTTCGGGGTGGTAAGATTATTGAAGCATTGGAACGGACGATTGTTTTGCGTTCGCGTCTTAATCAAGCGACTTGTCAGTTGTTTACGGGACATATTGGCTGTGGTAAGTCTACGGAGTTACGTCGGTTACAAGCCGACTTAGAGGAAAAAGGCTTTCATGTAGTCTATTTTGAGTCTACCCAAGACTTGGATATGACCGATGTGGATATTACCGATATTTTACTCGCGATCGCGCGTCAGGTGAGTGAAAGTCTGGAAACGGTAGGGATTAAGCTTAAACCGGGATATTTTCGCGATCGCTTTCAGGAGATTGCTGATTTTCTGCAAACCCCGATTGAGTTATCTCTGGAAGCCGGATTCTCGTTACCGGGGAACCTGGCTAAAATTACGGCTAAAACCAAAGAAAGCCCCCAGCTTCGCAGTCGCTTACGCCAATATTTAGAACCGCGTACCAGTGGGATTCTTGACTCATTGAATCAGGAAATCTTAGCCCGGGCAACGGAAGAGTTGAAACGCCAAGGAAAACAGGGATTAGTTGTCATTGTTGATAATTTAGATCGGGTTCAAGATCGTCGCAATGATTCAGGACGTACTCAACCGGAATATCTGTTTGTGGATCGCGGTGAGCAGTTAGGGAAACTCAACTGTCATCTAGTTTATACTATTCCATTGGGGTTAATTTTCTCCAATGATTCTCAAGCCTTAACCAATCGGTTTGGCGGGGGAATCCCGCCGAAAATCTTACCGATGGTGCCGATTCAGTTACGGGATGGGAGGGATTGCGAGCAGGGAATTGCGCTGTTACAGCAGTTAATTTTAGCCCGGGCGTTTCCAGAGGTGACACCAGAGGAACGCTTGAGTTTAGTCACTCAAATCTTTGATCATGGGGAAACCTTAGACCGTTTATGTCGCATTAGTGGCGGTCATGTGCGAAACTTATTAGGGATGCTGTTTCGCTGTTTACAGGAACAAGATCCGCCTATCTCTCGCGATACCCTAGAGATGGTGATTCGGGACTATCGGGATAGTTTAATCTTAGGGATTACCGATAATGAGTGGGAGTTACTGCGGCGGGTAAACCAGGAGCAACGGGTGAGTGGAGAGGATGGACATCAAACCTTATTACGCAGTTTATTTGTGTTTGAATATCATGATTCCCAAGGGCGATGGTTTGGCGTGAATCCAGTTTTGTTAGAAACCCGCCAATTGTAGAGACGTTGCATGTAACGTCTCTACAATGGTTATGAAATAACTTTTAACGTTATGACTGATTCCAATTATCCCGAAGCGGCTACAACTCATAATTCGCGCTCGTTGAATACATTAATCCGGGCGATTACCCTATCCAGTGGGCGTCGGTTTTCGCTAATTTTTGTCCGCTGTAATTATACCGAATTACAGGAGCAGATTTGCCAAGACTTACATCAGCAATGTGGGGTAGAGATTCGAGAATTAATGTTATCTCCGTCAACCGATACCCTCTACAGTGCGATTAAAACTGAAGTCGGAGATGAGTCGTTATCGGCGTTAATAATTTTGGGGTTGGAGACGGTTACCGATTTAGATAATCTGCTCCTAGCAACGAATCACGTTCGGGATGAATTTATAAAGGAATTTAAGTTTCCCCTCGTCATTTGGGTGACGGATGAGGTACTGAAAAAATTAGTCCGGTTGGCACCGGATTTATATAATTGGGGCGCTCCTCCCATTTCCTTTTTTTTAACCCCAGAGGCGTTGATTGAGTTCCTGAATCGGGGGGTAGAGGCGGTATTTGCTGAGAATCAGGTGGCGATTCCTGAATTAGAATTAGCGCTGAAGTATTTACAAGGGCGAGGTGAAGAATTAGCGGCAGATTTAACTGCAGGGTTAGAGTTTGTTTGGGGGAGGGAGGATTATATTCAGGATAACCTGGATGACGCCATTGTTCATTATCAACAGTGCCTTTCCCTGTGGCAATCCCCGCCGGAAGATCATCCTGAACGGAAAGGGATTGTCTGGATTCACTTGGGGTTCTGTTATCGGCGTCAAGCGGAGTTGAATCGGGCGGAAAAACGGCGCTATTGGCAGGAGGCGAGGGACTATTTTCAGCAGGGGTTAGGGGTATTTAAGGCGGCGCAACGTCCGGATTTAGTGGCGCGGTTTATCGGGGAATTGGGGGAGGTTTTACGACAGTTAGAAGCGTGGGATGAGTTACAGGAATTAGCGGAAAAGGGGTTAAGATTACATCAAATTTATGTGGATGAGCGACAACAGGCGCGGGATTATGGCTTTTTAGCCGAAGTGGCGCTGGCGCGAGGGAATTGGCAAGAGGCGAAACGATTAGCAAATCAGGCATTACAGTGTAGAGACGCGCCATGGCGCGTCTCTACAAATGTACCGGCTCAGGAACATAGTTTATATCTATTCCTCTTAGCCAAAGCTCAGCAAGGATTAAATCAAATTCAGTCCGCGATTGAGACATTGGAACGGGTAAGAGTTGAGACGCATCCCCAGGCTAATCCCCAAGTTTATAGTGATAGTTTAAAAGAACTGCAACGGCTCTATTTTAATCAGCAGGACTATTTAAAAGCATTTGCGATTAAGCAAGAACAAGGATTAGTTGAAAGTCAGTTAGGCTTACGGGCATTTATTGGCGCGAGTCGTCTCCAACCCTTACCGGGAGAGTTTCAGGATAAGGTGGCGTTGGAGATTACGGCGTCGGGAAGAGGGCGGGATGTGGAGCGTTTAATTAGTAGAATTGCCCGTGATGATTGTAAGTTAACCGTGATTCATGGGCAATCGGGCGTGGGGAAAAGTTCGATAGTCAATGGGGGATTGGTGCCAGCGTTACGACAGAAAATGGTCAAGGCGTTGGATGTTTTACCGATTCCCTTGCGGGTTTATACGAATTGGGTGGAAGAGTTGGGGCGATTGTTGGCAGAGGGGTTAGAAACGAGGGCGGTTGAAACCGCAACTACACAAACAAAACCTGCCTTCGCAGGTTCTGAACTGACTGATTCTGATTTAGTTCGCGCAGGCGAACTTCGTTTGTCTAGCCGCGAATTCCATTCGCCGGAACAAGGGGCTATCCTGGCAGAATTGCGACAAAATGAGCAGCGCCATCGGTTAGTGGTATTGATTTTTGATCAGTTTGAAGAATTCTTCTTTGTCTGTCAGGATACCGCCGCCAGAAAACCATTTTTTGAGTTCCTCAGTGATTGCCTGAATCTCCCCGATGTCAAAGTTATTTTATCCCTGCGGGAAGACTATCTCCATTATCTGTTGGAGTGTGAACGACTGGCGCGGATTGATGTAATTAATAATGATATTCTGAATAAAAGTAATCGCTATGAGTTGGGGGATTTTGCCCCAGAGGATGCCCAGGCGATTATTGAACAGTTGACGGCGCGATCGCAGTTTCATCTGGAGTCGGAATTAGTCGAGCAATTGGTGCAGGATTTAGCCGGGGATACGGGGAAAGTGCGCCCGATTGAATTGCAAATTGTTGGGGCGCAATTGCAAGCGGAGGGGATTACTACCCTGGCTGAGTATCGCCAACGGGGGACAAAGGATGAGTTGGTGCAGCGGTATGTAGAAGCCGTGATTAAAGATTGTGGGCAAGAGAATCAGCGAGTCGGGGAGTTGGTGTTGTATCTGTTGACGGATGAGAAGAATACTCGTCCTCTGAAGACTCGTAGTGATTTGATATCGGAGTTAAGGGCTTTACCCTTAGATTGGGTAATGGATAGTCAGCAGTTGGAGTTGGTGCTGAAGATTTTTGTCGATTCTGGGTTAGTGGTTTTGTTACCGGAAAAGCCAGAGGATAGATATCAGTTGGTGCATGATTATTTAGTCGCGTTTATTCGCCAGCAGGAAGGGTTTGGTATTGTTGCCGAATTAAAGGCGGAACGGGAGAGACGGCGGCGGAGTGAGGCACAGTTAAAGGTTGTTAAACAGCGCAAGCAGCAAGTCGAGCAAGAGTTAACCGTGGCGCAAGCAGAACTTGAGCGGGTTAATCAAGAAGCCAGAGAGACAATTCAACGGGCGAATCAGCAACTGAAAGAGGCAGAGGAACGGTTAGCTGATGCCAGGAAAAAACAACAGGAAGCCCAAGCGGAACTGGCAGAAGCTCAGGCGGGGACTCGGTTAGAGCGAGCTGGGGTGGCGGCGATTAAACAGTTTGAATATCAGCAAATAGAAGCTTTGCTATCAGCTATGAAGGCGGGGCAAGACTTGAAAAAGTGGGTTCAAGATGGTCGCCCTTTAGAAAAGTATCCTGCTACTAGCCCACTTTTGGCACTCCAGAAAATCTTAGATAAAATTTGGGAACGCAATCAACTTCAGCATCCGAGTGGAGTTCTTGCTATAGCCTTCAGCCCCGACGGTAAGCAAATCCTCACTGGCTCATCTGACTATACCGCCCGCCTCTGGGACAATCAAGGCAATTTAATTCAAAAA
>NZ_JBKHUP010000189.1:0-8054 GCF_046565525.1 Coleofasciculus sp.
TCTGGGGCGGTTGATGCTGCCAATAGCTTAGTCGGCACCCGTGCTAATGACTTTGTGGGCAATGGAGGTGTAGTAGCCCTGAGCAACGGCAATTACGTGGTGCGTAGCCGCTCTTGGGACAACGGGGTAGTAGGGAATGCCGGGGCAGTCACCTGGGGGAATGGCAACACGGGCAGAACTCTCGATGGCACGAATGCAATTACTCCTCAAAACAGCATTGTCGGTCGCACAGCTTTTGCCCGCCTAAATACAGTAGTTGAAGATCCCGTCAATAGCACATTTTTGGTCAGCTTTTTAGGTGAAGGCAGCAGTCGGGTAACTGTTGCGCCTAGCAATCCCACTCCTCCGACAATTCCCAGTTTTGACCCAAACCTATTCCAGTTTACCAACGAGCCTGATGCCACCGTTACCCTCGCTCCCAGTACATTACAGCAAACCCTGAGCGCAGGTACAAACGTAGTACTACAAGCCAATAACGACATTACCCTTAATCGCCCAATTATTAGCATCAATCCCAACGGCAATGGCGGTAGCCTCAGTATGCAGTCAGGACGCAGCATTCTTGTTAATGCAGACATCTTTACCGATAACGGCAACCTCAGCCTAATTGCTAACGATACCACTGCCAACGGGGTAGTGAATGTTCAGCGAGACCCCGGTCAAGCCGTCATCTCCATCGCCCCTGGAATCTCACTCAATTCTGGCACAGGGGATACAACCTTCATTCTCGGTACAGGTGATGGATTAACGAATAATGCCAGTGGCGATATCACAGCCAGTACTATCACAGGTGGAACGATTACTCTAATCAATAACCGGGGTGGGATTAACACGAGTAATGGAACTCTCAGTGCTGGAAGTAATGGGACTGGCGGCACGATTACCCTTAATGCCCCTGGTAATATCATCACCAACGATATCAAAACCGATGGCACCGTCAATAACGGGGGAACGATTCGCCTCACCAGCAACAGTGAAATTAGCACAGGTACTCTCAGCGCTATCGGTAATCAAAACGGCGGCAATATTCTTGTTGATGCCGCAACAGATATCATCACCGATGACATTAACACTGATGGCACGCTCAATAACGGGGGAACGATTCACCTCACCAGCAACAGTGAAATTAGCACAGGTACTCTCAGCGCTATCGGTAATCAAAATGGCGGAACTATCACCCTCAATGCCACAGATAACATCTCTACCGATAACATCTCCACAACCAGCAGCAACGGCACTGGCGGTACTATCAACCTGGATAGCGAAAACGATATCACAACCGCTATTCTTGATGCCTCTGGAAACACCAGTGGCGGTACTATTACCCTCCAATCTGCTGGTCAAATTAATACTAATGGCATCATTGCTAGCAGTGAAAACGGTCAGGGGGGAACAATTAACCTGAATAGCGACAGCAATATTCTTACGACAGCCATTCTCAACGTTTCTGGAAACACCAATGGCGGCACAATCACTTTCGATTCAGCAGGTAATATCACCACGAACACTATTTTATTCGGTAGCGAAAACGGTCAAGGTGGAACAATTAACTTCAATAGCGACGGCAACATCACCACAGTCTTTATTAACGGTTTAAGCAATACCAATAGTGGTGATATTACGCTCCAATCTACAGGCAAAATTACCACCCAAAACATTTTCACCAATGGCGTTAACGGTGACGGTGGAGACATACACCTCACCAGTGGCAATGAGATAATCACAGGCATTCTCAATGCTTTAAGTAACGGCACAGGCGGTAATATTACTCTCCAATCAACTGGCAAAATTACCACACAAAGCATTATCACCAATAGTAGGAATGGTGATGGTGGGCAAATAAATCTCACCAGCGACAATGACATCAACACAGACCTTATCACCGCTTTAGGAAATGTTAATGGCGGCAATATCACCCTCAATTCTGCTGGTAATATTACGACCCAAACCATCATCGCCAGTGGTGCCAATGGAAATGGTGGCACAATTGACATCGATAGCGGTGGTTCCATTAATATCCTCGACGACACCTTTACTGTCCTCAACGACACCTTCACTACTCAAGGCGGTATAGTCTCTTTTTCCAGTAACGGTAATGGCGGTGATATTACCCTCAATGCTGCCACCAGCATCAATACAGGTTCCCTACCCCTATCCTCCACATCAGCCATCGCCAATGGTGGTAAAATTACCCTCAACTCAGATAATGGCGATATTACCGTCGCAGGCATTAACACCGAAGGCGGCATCGCTGGCGCAGGGGGAAACGTCGATATCACAACCCCCCAATTCTTCCAAGCAACGACCTCTTTCCCCAATCTCAACGGTGGAACAGCCAGCATTTCCACCAGTGGAGCGACTGCGGGTGGCTCCATTATTATCCGCCACGGAGGACAGGGCATCACACCCTTTATCGTTGGGGACGCAGGAACAAACGGCACAGCCGGAGCCATAACCACCGGAAATTTATTTACCAACCAAACCATCTCACCAAGACGCGAGTTTCCCAACACCCACACCCAAGACGGCATTCAAATCATCTCCGTCCCCGGAGAAACTCTATCCCCCCCAACAACCCCACCCTTCTCAATCCGACCATCGGATTCAGCGATAAACCCCCAAACCACTTTCGCTAATCTAGTTGGAGACATTGCTGGTGCCCAAACCTCGGTCAACCAAGACCCCCTCACCGGAGAATCTAGCTTTGTCTGGCAGATTCCCGGTACAGGAAACCTAGACACCGGACGCATCAACCTCCCCAACCTACTGACGCAAAACCTCAATGATGCCATCACAAGCATTGACGACCTCTTTGAAGAAGAATACGAAGACTATCTCGGTGAAGACATCGCCAACGAAGAAGCCAGCGTCGAAACCATTCGCAATACCCTAAACACCATCACCGCTGAAACTGGCACTCACCCAGTTATCGTCTACGCCGTTTCCCTACCCGACCAACTGGAACTCATCATGGTTGTTCCCGACGGTACTCCCATCCGCAAAACCATTCCCGCCGCTAATCGTGCAGCCTTCCAGGAAAAACTCAACGAATTCTATGATGCTGTCACTAACGTTAACCTGCCCCTAGACTACCTGAAGAATTCCGGGCAACAACTCTATAATTGGATGATTGCTCCCCTAGAACCTGATCTAGAAGCCCTAGGTATCGACACCCTCATCTTTTCCATGGACGCGGGTTTACGCACCATCCCCATGGCGGCTTTATACGACGGGGAACAGTTTCTCATCGAAAAATACGCCCTCGGTTCCATCCCCAGTGTCAGCCTGACCAATACCCGCTACAATCCGATTAAAGATGCCCCAGTCTTAGCCATGGGCGCTTCTGAATTCACTAACCAAAGACCCTTACCTGCTGTCCCCATTGAACTGGAAACGATTACTCAAAACGTCTGGTCAGGGGAAGCTTATCTCAATGACCAATTCACCCTCCAGAATCTGCAAACTCAGCGCCAACAAAAGCCTTGGCAAATTATCCACCTTGCCAGTCATGCTGATTTCCAAGACGGAGACCCCAGCAAGTCGTACATTCAGCTTTGGGACACGAAACTGCAACTTGACCAAATGCGGCAACTGGGTTGGCATGATAAGCCCCAAGTAGACCTGTTGGTCTTAAGCGCCTGTCGCACCGCTTTTGGCAGTGTAGAAGCAGAGTTAGGCTTTGCCGGATTAGCGGTGAAGGCTGGCGTCAAGTCAGCGTTAGCCAGTCTCTGGTATGTCAGTGATGGCGGTTCATTAGCGCTAATGAGCGAATTTTACCACCAATTGGGTCAACCGGATGTAACGATTAAAGCCGAAGCACTCCGACGCGCCCAACTTGCCCTGCTGCGAGGGGAGGTGCGTGTGGAATCAGGAGAGTTGCGTGGGTTGGGGGTAGGGGAAAATCGTCCTGTTGTATCGGGATCGTCCGACAATCAAAATTTCTCTCATCCTTATTATTGGGCAGCGTTTACGATGATTGGTAGTCCTTGGTAAAGAGCAGGGGGAGCAGAGGGAGCAGGGGTAGCAGGGGGAGCAGGGGGAGCAGGGGGAGCAGGGGGAGCAGGGGGAGCTTTTTTGCTGGTGGTGCGATCGCGAAACCACTGACAGTTCCACCCTAACTACGGGATGGAAATCATCCCAGCCATACCACAGGGATATTCTCATGTCCGGTTGCATCTCATCGGCGGCTCTATCCCATAACGATAACTTTTCGATTTATCCGTTGAGTTTTAAATTAATCAAGATAATTGGACTGAGGGCTTCAGTCGGAAATTCCTGGCAAAGCTTGACTTTACGTTGATTTTGGTTGTAGTATGACAAAATCGAATCTTGTATGGTGGCTTTCTTATAGTCATTTTTCCGGGAAAAACCCATCAAACCCTTAAATTAACGTCAATTTTTTTCCTTAATTGGCAAAAATTGAGAAAATACAAACGTGTTTCAATCCCCAATTTCATCAACTTACTCAGGGGCGAATTTGACAAAAAAACCGTTTGATGCATCTAATGCTCAAACAAGCATCAGAAATGAGGGAGTTTCACGTCACTTTTGATCAAGTCGTGAACTATCGCTGTCACGCTAATAATCAACCCAGGATGATAACAGGCTCGCCCCTTACTACGAACTCAATCACTTTCCTGACAGCTTAACCAAACCAATTCCGCCAAAGTAAAGACCGATGACAGCACCAGCGAGTAAGCTTTGAGTCAGAGGATCAGTGGAGGGAGTTAACACAGCGCCTAAAACCACGGCACCCAAAATAACAATCCGCCAACCAGAAAGCATTTGTGAGGATGAGACAATTCCTAAATTTCCCAACAGAATCTGAATAATTGGCACTTGAAAGGCTATCCCCGTGCTGAACATGAGTAGCAGCACAAATTCAAAATACCGTTCAATTGACCAAGCTTGCTCAACGACATCAGCACCGTAACTAATAAAGAATTTCAGCGCGGCTGGAATTAAAGCGATGTAGGAAAATGCCAACCCCACGAAAAACAGAACACTAGATCCTAAAACCACAGGTGCAATCAAGCGTCGTTCGCGGCGAGTCAGCCCAGGTAAGACAAACTGAATAGTTTGGTACAGAATGAAAGGAGTCGCAACCAGCAAACCACTGTAACCCGCCACTTTCAGGGAAACAAAGAAGTATTCACCGGGAGCCAATTGCAAAAACTTAACGCCTCTAGCGGGGATTTCCAATAACTGGACAATGTATTTAACCGCCACAAAGCAGCCAGTAGCACCAACGGCGACAGCAAGCAGCGAATAGAACATTCGCCGCCGCAACTCTTCTAAATGATCGAACAGCGACATTTCTGCATCATTGGGAAGTTCGTCGAGGTAGTTGGTTTCACTCGTGTCAGCAGGTTGCTGGGGTAAAGTTTCTACGTCAGGCGTCATCAGTTTGTCGAGTTGGTTGGTTTTGTTAACTATTGTACCGATTTCTAGGTTTCATTCCATTTTGATATTTAATTGAAATTTACTGGTCTTTGACAAATGACTAAGGACAAATACCAAATTCACTCAGACGCTGTTCTAGCTCTTTGAGCAATGTATCTACATCTTTACCCACTTGCTCAAAACAGAGGGGGGGTGGGGATTCGGGTTCAAAATGAATTAATTTAATTTGGTCATTGCCAATCCCAATCATTAAAACTTCTTTATCCGGTTGGTGAGCATTCACAATACCTATCATTTCCTGAAGATAGTTATCAACCTTTTGATTCAGTTTTTCCAGCGCCGCTTTGGGACAATAGACAAAGTGGGGTTGGGGTTTCAGGTCAATTCCCAACGTTTCGTCGCTTTCGCCCTTCTCCAGAAAGAGTCCCCATGACAGCGCCGCCAGTTCCTTACTATGTTCTTTGGCAAACTTATTTAGCTTAACTTTCCACTGATCCTCTGGCTTATTCGGCTGAGGTTTACTGAACATGATCATGGTTTACAATTCCCAATGACGTAGCTTGCTTCTCAAGGACAGCGAGTATGACCAATGACGAATGACTTATTTAACCCCAGACTGAACTTGCCAGAGCATCGCATAAATGGCTTGTTGCTCTAGTAGTTGTTCATGGGTGCCTTGTTCAACTAATTTACCCTTTTCCATAACATAAATACAATCGGCATTGCGTACTGTAGACAGGCGATGAGCGATCGCGATCGTTGTCCGGTTTTGGGTAATCTTCTCTAGCGATCGCTGAATGGCGGCTTCTGTCTCGTTATCTACGGCGGAGGTGGCTTCATCGAGGATCAGCACGGGGGGATTTTTTAAGATAGCACGGGCAATTGCTAATCGCTGCTGCTGTCCACCGGATAACTTTTGTCCTCTCTC
This sequence comes from Coleofasciculus sp., assembly GCF_046565525.1. Taxonomy (NCBI): domain Bacteria; kingdom Bacillati; phylum Cyanobacteriota; class Cyanophyceae; order Coleofasciculales; family Coleofasciculaceae; genus Coleofasciculus; species Coleofasciculus sp. The sequence continues at coordinate 6,332 of NZ_JBKHUP010000189.1, forward strand.
CCCAATAATTGTGTCGTATCCTTGGGGGAGTTGGCAGATAAATTCATGGGCTTCAGCAATTTCTGCGGCTTCCGTTACCTCAGATAACGTGACATCAAAACTACCATAAGTAATATTTTCCCGCACAGTGCCATGAAACAGAAACACATCCTGACTGACTAAACCAATGGCGCGGCGTAAATCAGCTAACTGAAGCTGGCGCAGGTCAATACCATCAAGGGTTATGGTTCCTTCCTGGACTTCATAGAGTCTCAATAATAACTTGACCAGGGTACTTTTCCCCGAACCCGTCGCACCGACAATGGCAATGGTTTTTCCCGCCGGAATATGAAGGGAAAGATTTTCTATCACAGGATGGCGTCCCTGATAGGAAAAAGTAATATTTTTTAACGCCAACTCACCCCGAACCTGAGTTACTGGCAAAGAAATCTCGCCCGAATGCATGGTAATCGGTGTATCTAACAGATTCATCACCCTGGCTGTAGACGCCATCGCCCGTTGATAGAGATCGAGGGTTTGTCCCAGTCGGGTGAGGGGCCACAGCAAGCGCTGAGTGAGAAATACTAACACGCTATAAGTACCGACGGCTAATCTCCCAGCTACCGCTTCCATACCCCCATAGAGGAGAATTCCGACAAAGCCCAATAAAATGAGGATACGAATCAACGGCACAAATGCCGCAGATAGTGCGATCGCACGACGGTTACTTTGGCTATAGGCTTGGCTTTGGGCGCTGATCCTCTGGATTTCATAAGCTTCCGCCGTAAAGCTTTTAATTGTAGTTATTCCTGTCAGATTATTTGCCAATTGCCCATTGAGTAAACTCACCTTTTCCCGCACATCAGCATAACGGGGAGCAAGGCGGCGCTGGAAGGTGATGGAACCCCAGAGAATAAAGGGCATGGGTAGAAGTGCCATCCAAGCCACACCAGGTGCCAGAATCAAGAAGGTGGCGCCAATAATCACAACGGTTGTGGATACCTGGAGAATTTCATTGGCGCCAACATCAAGAAAGCGTTCCAGTTGGTTGATATCGTCGTTGAGAATAGACATCAACCTGCCCGTACTCCTATCCTCAAAATAAGCTAAGTCGAGGGATTGTAAGTGAGCATAAGCATCTAAGCGCAAGTCATGCTGAATCGTCTGTGCTAGATTACGCCAGAGTCGGTTGTAGGCATATTCAAAGATGGATTCTAATCCCCAGATGATCAGGCTAAGCAACGCCAGAATCAACAGTTGTGTGAAGATGTCGGTGACGCCGAGTTGGGCGATGAGGGAATCCTCTTGTTGGACAACTACATCCACCGCCGCACCAATTAACGCAGGTGGCGCTAAGTCAAAGATTTTATTGAGAACCGAACACGCGATCGCCTGCCAGATTTGGGTGCGATAGTTATGACCGTAGGCGAATAGACGTTTGAGAGGGGACACTGATTTGGACAGAGGCTTCCTGATTTGGGAGTGCTTCTTTTCTTTTGAACTGGACACGCAGATTACCCTGACTGGACAAAAAGCTGATTCAACTGATATTTTGCACTATAAGGTTAAACGCTCTTTCAGCAAAGGAGAACCTATTAACACAATTGGATAATAGAGAATGCCCTGTTCCCCGTTCCCTGTTCCCTGTTGCCTATTTTCTTAAAATCCTTGACGTACTCCCCCGACTAAAGTAAGGGGGATTCTTAAAGGATATTACGAGGCGGACTTAAGTCGCGCCTCTCCA
>NZ_JBKHUP010000190.1:0-7901 GCF_046565525.1 Coleofasciculus sp.
GTATTGATGAGAGTCAATACTTTAAGGCTTCTGGATGAATGAAGAATCCCCCGTGTTTTCAACCGGGGGAGTGTCAACCCAGCAGCATTTGATGATATTCCAGAAGCCGATAGAATCTGCCAGTTAATGAATGATTCCAGCATTCAGTTCAGTATTTATGAGATTAGAGTCCAAGGGTCTCTACAGCCGTCTTACCGTGGCAAAAGAACTGTAACTTCAGTTGATCCAAATCACCCATTTAACCCAACCGTCTTCTTCTTTTTGCTAGCGGCGTGTTTTGCTATCATCATTGTTCTATTTTGGACAAATAGCTGAATCTTATTATGTCCGTCTAAACAGTTATCATGTCCTTCTACCTTGCCCTTGCCACCTTGCGCCGTCTCTTCAGGCGGCGCTGGGTATGTTACTTAATCCAACGCCAGTTATACCGATTCCATTCATAAATCCCCTGAATCTCATACTCCATGCCATGATCAAAGCGCACAATACGGACGGTTGGCGGCTGGATTCGCGCTATGCTGAGGTATGGAATCACTGAGTTAAGATAATTATTACTATCGGTTATGCGAGTTCAAAGTTGGTTTACTACCGTTACAGTTGCTTGTCTTTTTTGGCTAATCAGTGGGGTCATTGCCCCTGCCGCGTTTGCCTTCGTTCAGGTTGAACTGTCTGATCTGTCTTACCAAGAATGTCCCTCCAAGTTTTCAGAAGGGTTGGTCACGCCCGGTTCCCTCCAAGCTGCCAATTGCTACATCATTACAGGCAAAGCCATCAACAAGTCAGGTAAACCCGTGATCAACGCTGACATTTTTGGTCGAATCTACGATGCCAATCATAATCCCGTCTTTCAAAATCGTACCCGGCTCGGTGCCATTGATGAAGTCCCACCGGGCGTTAGTGATTTTGAAGTGCGAATTACGGTTTCGGCTAATCAGCCAACCCCGTTGCAGCTTGAACAATTCAAAGCCTCCGGTTTTACGGGTAAAGTCCGCCGCTAAAAGCCTGTTGACTTTCATTGATATTTAACCCCTGTTTTCTCCTCTCCCGCCTGTTGCGCCGTCGGGACACGACACTGTCGTGTCCTGCTCACCCACTCCCAAGCTTTTGGCGGAAGATAGGACGATGATGAATCACATTAGATGTTGAAAGCTGCTAGGTTTAGCGGTATAAGGAAATAACTGTACCTTCTGAATGCGCTCACATCTTTAGATTATGGCTTCAACCTATTCATTTGATATTGTCAGTGATTTTGACCGACAAGAGTTAGTGAATGCCTTAGACCAAACCAATCGCGAAATTAGCAACCGTTATGACTTGAAAGACACGAAGACAACCCTTGACTTGAGTGATGAGGCAATTACCGTCAATACCGATAGCGAATTCACCCTAGATACCTTGCATAACATCCTGCTCACCAAAGCCACCAAGCGCAACCTCTCCCCGAAAATTTTTGACTACGGTAAAGTGGAATCGGCTAGTGGTAATCGAGTACGCCAAGAAATTAAACTGCAAAAAGGAATTAGCCAAGATCTGGGTAAAAAAATCGCCAAATTGATTCGGGATGAATTCAAAAAAGTACAAGCCTCGATTCAAGGCGATGTGGTTAGAGTATCGAGTAAATCTAAAGATGATTTACAGCAGATTATCGAGCGATTGAAACAAGAAGATTTACCCGTAGCGCTGCAATTTACGAATTATCGATAGAATCCACAAGCTAGCGTAAAGATGTAGGGGCGGGTTTAGGAATTAAACCAGGAAACTCACCTCAAACCAAACAACGAAACCCGCCCTAATCCCAACTCGCATCCATTACTACGAACCCCATCTAATCTATCATTGCGTCTGGATTATCATTAAAACTAATTAAATTCAAATGCTGCGGATTTTGAATCAAATAGTTAGCGACTAAATACCCCGCAATTGTCCAAGTTTGATAGAGCCGCGCCTCTCTACCAATGGTTTCACCCATTTCCCCATCATAATATTCGGGCCACTCATCATCGAGTAAGTATGCCTCCGCCGTTTCAATAGCTTTTTCAGCTAACTCCACTCTCTGCGTTTTTATCGCCGCCGCTGTCAACGACCAAAGTAAAACGGGCCAACTTCCTCCATTATGATACGACCAGGGAATATTTTTTGGGTCACATCCAGTCACCGTTTCCCAATCCCGACCCACAACCGCTGGATAACAGAGTTTCATTGGCATATTGCCAATCAACTTTGACCATTGTATTTCAATTAAATTCATAATGCTTTGCGATTGCTCAGGAGTCGCCAAACCGGAAATAATAGCCAATAAATTCCCCTGACCAAAAAAGCGAAAATCAATCCAACCGACGCCTAAATTCCCCGCTAAATATCCGCCTTTGCGGTTGAGCCAAGGTAAAACCCAATCAGGTACAGACGATTCGTAGATATTAAATTTATTTAACGCCGTTTCTCCAAACTCTTCGGTTTGGTAGCGATAGATTGCCCTCAAGCGTTTGGGGTCTAACCAATACCGTTCTCGAATATAATGGGTGAGCAACTCTAAACGGTGATCAATTTCCCGCTTTTGAATATAGCTTTCGTTTTGCAGGAGTTCATAACGTGCAGCATGTAAAGCCTGATGAAATAAAGCCTGAATTTCTAATGGATGTCCATAAACAGCCATACGACGGTCAATCATAAATGCCGCTTCGGGGACTAATAAGGTAGGCGTCATATCGAAGCGCTGGCTTAAGCAAATATCCAAAATTAACTGGATACCGCGTTGGAATTCCAGGCGATGGACAATACTTTCATCAGGTCGATTGGCTATCTGACACGCCTTTTCATACGCCCGTAAGAGAATAATCCACCACAACCCCGAATCAACAGGCGTGACTCTACCGATTGCCCGTTGACCAAAATCTGGCTCAATATTTTGAGTTGATGTGACTTCAAAACTAGCAGGCATCAAGCCTTCTCCCAAGCGAATCCCATCAATGAGAAGTTCTTTCCCTTGCCAGGTTTGCCTCACTTTGGCAAATAATCCTTCACCCTCTTTTGTCCTTAGTTTATCCGACTGCAAGCCTAGGGTGAATTCCAAGAAGTTGCGGACAATCTCCCGTTCCCCTTGCATGAGGAACGCCAGTCCCGATGGGAAAAAATCGCGGACAAAGCAGTGACCATAATTGAGTTGTTCTTCTTTAGGAGCAGGTTCCTTGGAGGCTACGGTGCCAACAGGCTTTTGCTGATAACTCATGATGGAGAGTTTCAGTCGTTCTTGTGCCGCTTTTACCATCTGGCGATTCATTCACCTGCTCCTATTTATGCTTCTACTTTTTTACCCAGACTCAGTTGCGCCAAAACGGGGTCTTAGTCGTTATCCTTTACGGCTACTATATAGGACATTTTACTCTAGCTTTTGGCGACGTACTTTTGCAGAAAAGTACACCAATATAAATCACACTCTTGCTTGATAATTCTTGCTCCGAGAGTTTCACTCCTGCTGTTACTTAAAGCACAGAATAAAAGTGATGTCAATCACACATTAGGCAGAATCGCGATGTTTATCCTTTGAAAATGTAATACCCTATTCCGCTGAACGTGCTACAGATACGAGGTTAAAAGGTCTGCCCAAAAGTAAAGGATGTATGGCATTTTCAAAAGAAAGGGGTATGAGAATATTTTTAGCTAGCTGGAGTTGGCTTGTATGGATAGCATTTACCAAAACATTGCCGTTGCTACTGTTTCTGCTTTGAGCCTAGTTGCCATTGAAACTAAGGCAGTAGTAGCGGCTACTGTCACCTATGATTTTACAGCAGTGATTACTCGTGATGTCACGGGGGGTTCTCTCGTGGGTCAAAAGTTTAAAGGTTTTTTCAGCTACGATGACTCGACGCTAACAGGAATAGGGCAAGAAAGGTTGGGTGGAGCTGCTGGAGACGTTAAGGGAGTCAAGGTTAGTTTGAATTTTTTAGGTGTCACCTATACAGAAGCCTTGCAGAAGGGAGATTACCCAGTGGTAGATGTAAGATTCGTTGATGGTAAGGTAGACTCTTTCAAATATTTTTTCTTTGACAATCAGGAAAACACCTGGTTTTTACTAGGTGGTAACCATAACACCAATGTTGCTCGCGGACCTGGTGTTGGTCAGGTATCCTACACCTTGCGTCAGGAGGCGACTACACCCGTTCCTGAACCCCTAACCCTCTTAGGTTCAGTAGCAGCATTAGGATTTGGAGTATTGCTCAAGCAAGAACATTCTCGAAAGGATAAAAAAAGTTAACCACTGACTTTACTTTCCAGGGGAAGCCGGAAAACTGCCAAATAGCCAAGGTAATTCTTTTTAAGTAGGGGCAATTTATGAATTGCCCCTACAGGTAGAATACCAATTCGCTAAATGTCTGCCCTATCGCTAGAACGTTATCAACTTTCTGTTGATTCAATTATTTGTGGCAAACTGAAAGCGAAACAGTATCTGTCCTCATCCCTACATACTCGACATGACCTCCCGCGCGGCTTCTAGAGTGCGGTCAATATCCTCATCCGTATGCGCTAATGAGGTAAATCCTGCCTCAAACTGGGACGGTGCTAGATAAATTCCCCGTTCTAACATGCCCCGATGGAAGCGACTGAACTTGGCTAAATCCGATTTTTTGGCATCCTCGTAGTTATGCACAGAACCCACGGTGAAGAACATGCCAAACATGGCACTAATTTGTCCACCACAAGCAGGATGACCCGTTTCTTTGGCGATTTCTAATAACCCGTTGGACAGTTTTTTGGTGATTTTGTCAAGCTGTTCGTAAGTTCCGGGCTTTTGTAGTAACTCCAGGGTTTTAATGCCAGCCGTCATCGCCAGGGGATTACCAGAAAGGGTGCCGGCTTGGTACATTGGACCTGCGGGTGCAACCATGGACATGATATCTTGACGTCCACCATAAGCACCCACGGGTAAACCCCCACCAATCACTTTACCTAATGTAGTTAAATCAGGAGTGACGCCAAATTTTTCTTGAGCGCCGCCGTAGGCAATACGGAAACCCGTCATCACTTCATCAAACACCAAAAGCGCACCGTGTTCGTGAGTGAGCAGGCGTAAGCCTTCCAGGAATCCGGCATCCGGGGGAACGAAGCCAGAGTTACCAACCACAGGTTCGAGAATGACTCCGGCAATACTATCAGGATTGGCTTCAAAGAGAGATTTGACCGATTCCAAATCGTTATAAATGGCAGTCAGGGTATTGGCTGTCGCTGATTTAGGGACACCGGGAGAATCGGGTAAGCCCAGAGTAGCAACCCCAGAACCCGCTTGCACGAGGAGCATGTCAGCGTGACCATGGTAACAGCCAGAGAATTTGATGATTTTATCTCTACCAGTAAAGGCACGCATCAGACGAATGACTGCCATACAGGCTTCTGTACCGGAATTGACAAACCGCACCATTTCGATACTGGGAACGGCTTCAATTACCATGGAAGCTAGGACGTTCTCTAGCACGGAAGGGGCACCGAAGCTTGTGCCTTTTTCCAGGGCGTCGTGCAGGGCACCAATGACCTCTGGGTGGGCATGACCGCAAATTGCAGGTCCCCAAGTGCCAACATAGTCAATGTACTGATTGCCATCGACATCCCAAATGTAGGCGCCCTTAACGCGGTCAAATACAATAGGTTGTCCGCCGACAGACTTAAATGCCCGAACGGGTGAACTGACACCCCCCGGCATCATGTTCTGGGCAGCTTGGAAAATTTCTTCTGATTTCGTGGTTTTCCAGGACGAGGTAGTAACCAAAACTGTCTCCTGTTATTCGATGTTTATCTCTATCAGGATAAAGTTTAGCGGGGATTCGGGAAATAGGGGCGGGGAAGCTGGGGGAGCAGGGGAAGCTGGGGGAGCAGGGGGAGAGCCAAAAATTCTAAATTTTCCTGACATTATCACTGTGTAATGTTAATGATAGTATTGATGTGACGTAAATTAAGTCAAAGGTTGAGGAGAAATCATGAATAAGAATAATCTGCTTCGCAATATTCTCATCGGTACGGGTGTGGCTGCGGTTGGTGGTATTGGCACGAAACTCGCGGTTGATTATTTACGCAACCGAGACCAAGAAGAAGTGGTTGATGAAAGTCAAGAAGAAGCCCAACCCACTTCTGCACAAGAGGTAGCTTATGCGACAGTCGCCACGGATTCGGTACAAAGTTTCCTTGATGCTAGCTTTGGTGATGCAGGTCGTTATACCCCCACTCGTCCACCTAAAGTTTTCGAGTATCAGGGACAACAATATATGGTGATTTGGGCTTACGACAATCAGAAAAATAAAAACCAAATGTTGGCATTTGCTTATACCGATGAAGGGCGAAAAATGATTGCTAGTGTAGGGTATACGGCAAACAATACGGATTATAATGTTAACCTGGGAAATAGCCCCTTTTGTGTTGATGTAAATGGAGAACAAATTACATCAGGACAAGGTGAAACCTCTGGCGCTGAAGAAGTGGACTTTGTTTTAGCCTAAGCTGAATTGAATTAGGTTTAGCATTACCCTTTGTGGTAGGATAAGGTGGTTTAAATAGCCACCTTATTTTAATTTGTCGTTATCCGAAAAACCGAATGACCAACGATTTGCAACCCACCCTGAATGTACAAGCTGCCATTGAACAGCGTCGTGCGGCGCGTTCTTTTCGTCCAGATGCGATTCCAGAGGCTATTCTAACAGAAATCTTTCGTTTAGGCGTGCGATCGCCCTCGGGTTACAATCTGCAACCTTGGCGGTTTGTGGTAGTGCGGGAATCGGCTAATCGGGAAAAACTAAAAGCTTGCGCCTTCAATCAGCGTCAGGTGGGAGAAGCTCCCGTGGTGCTAATTTGTTGCGGCGATCGCCGCATCAACCAAAAGGAGTATATTGAGTCCGTGATTCAACTGGGACAAGCCACAGGTGCAGCCAATGACGCCTATGCTGATATGATGCGATCGGCGATTCCTCAGTTATTTGAAAATAAACCTTCGTTTGACTCCCTAGAAGCCTGGACAAATCGCCATACTATGTTAGCTGTGGCGCATTTAATGATTGTGGCAAAAAGTTTTGGCGTCGATACTTGTCCCATGGAAGGATTTGCCACCGCGCAAGTGAAGGAAGCGTTTAATATTCCGGCGGATGTGGATGTTTGCTGTTTATTGGCGATGGGATATGCGGCTGAACCGTTTAAAGAATACGGGGGACGCTTTGATCTTGATCAGGTTTTTTATCAGGAAACTTTTGGCGAGTCATAAGCTAAGGAAGACATTAGTCACTGGAAACCCATGCCCATTTTGAATAAATTCCTCGAAATCGAAACAGAGCCAGGAATTACCATCTGTAATGTGACGCCTCATATTGAGCAACTTTTGGCAACAACCTCTATTCACAATGGGCAAGTCCTTATCTTTTCTCGCCACACAACCACAGCTTTAGCGATTAATGAAAATGAAGAACGATTGTTAGAGGATATTAAGGTTTATCTAAGAAAATTAGTACCGGAATCCGATCGCTATTTACATAATGATTTGCATCTGAGAGATGTGCCAGACGATGAGCCGATGAATGCTCATTCGCACCTCATGGCAATGACGCTTAGTACCAGTGAGGTAATTCCCGTTGTTGATGGCAAGTTGGCACTGGGAACCTGGCAATCCGTCTTATTTTTTGATTTAGATGGTCCGCGAAAACGGACGCTATTTGTGCAAATTTCTGGAGAGAGGGAATCAGAGTTTTGATCCTTCACTTCCCTCAAAGGCATGGCGCGTGTGTAGGGGCGGGTTTAACTATTATCGTATTATCGTTTTTTACCTCACCCCGATAGGACTAAACCCCCCCCCACCGAGTTTTTTATTTTAAGTTTTTTTAAGTTTTCCGCCTCCCTCCCTTCCCGTATATTTTTCTCTTTTAAACATCTGA
>NZ_JBKHUP010000191.1:0-7698 GCF_046565525.1 Coleofasciculus sp.
CCTAGACGGTTCGCTCGGTTTCATCTCCCAGCTAAAGAGCGTGGGAGCCTTCACCCATCGCTTTTCCGGTAATCAGTGTTACTGCATACGATCAATGGTGCGATATTGGATAGCTTCGGCAATGTGTGGCGTTTGCAGATTCTCAGCCCCCGATAAATCGGCAATTGTGCGGGCGACTTTGAGGATGCGATCGCTTGCCCGGGCAGATAGTCCGAGTTTGCGAATTGCCCCTTCTAATAAATTGCGACTACTATCCTCTAAATGACACCATTGTCTCAGATGACTACTTTGCATCTGGGAATTACAGCGCAGTGAGGGTTCTGAGTGGAAGCGATCACGGGCGCGATCGCGGGCTACCTTTACTCTCTCTCGTACCGCTTCTGACGCCTCGCTTTGGGGTTGTCGGGTAATTTCTTCGGGTTTAAGACGATTCACGGCGACTTGTAAATCTATTCGATCCATTAATGGACCCGAAAGTTTTGCCCAATAGTTCTCCCGTTGTCGCGCTGAACAGGTGCAGGGTTGCAGGGTATCGCCAAAGTAACCACAGGGACAGGGATTGGTACTAGCCACTAAGGTAAATTGTGCCGGAAACAGGACGGACTGTCGAGTTCGAGAAATGGTCACATAACCATCTTCTAAGGGTTGGCGCAAAAATTCCAGCACATTGCGCTTAAATTCGGTTAATTCATCTAGAAATAATACACCTCGGTGCGCTAAGGAAATTTCTCCGGGACGAGGAAAACTTCCTCCTCCAACTAATGATGGACCCGATGCAGAATGGTGGGGACTGCGGAAGGGACGATATCGAATTAATCTACCTTTATCTTTGAGTAATCCAGCTACGGAATAAATTTGAGTGACTTCTAGGGCTTCTTCAAAACTTAAGGGCGGTAAAATTCCTGGTAATCGTCGCGCCAGCATGGTTTTGCCGCTTCCCGGTGGACCGACGAAAATTAAATTATGACCTCCTGCTGCGGCAATTTCTAACGCCCGACGCGCATGGGATTGACCTTTGACTTCGTTTAAATTTCCGCCCGTAAACTGAGAGGGGGATGATTTGGGTACTTCATCCATCGTTACCGGGGAATAGCGTTCGGGTTGGTTCAAAAAATCCGCCACATCAGCTAGATGTTGGCATCCGTAAACCGCGAGTCCACGCACCACGGCGGCTTCTTGGGCATTATCGGCGGGTACAACTAACCCAGAAATCCCCAAACTTTGGGCGGCGGCGGCGATGGGTAAGACTCCAGCAACGGGGCGTAAATTGCCATCGAGGGAGACTTCGCCCAAAAATAGATAATCCCCTAATAATTCAGGATTGACTTGCTGCGAGGCGGCGAGAATGCCGATGCTGATAGGTAAATCAAAGCTGGGTCCTTCTTTGCGTAAGTCGGCGGGGGTGAGATTAATCACGATTTTCCGCATCGGGAAAACAAACCCCGCATTTTTTAACGCCGCCCTCACCCGTTCTCGCGATTCTTGGACGGCGGTATCGGGTAATCCCACGACAACAATTCCCGGTAGTCCGCCCGACACATCGACTTCAACACCGACTTTCACCGCATCGATGCCGACTAGCGAAGCACTCCAAACCCTGGCAAGCATGTCTGTTTATCCTGAGTCTCCTTGGCAATTATAGGGCGTGCGATCGCAGCCGTCTATTTTAATCTATAGGAACTTCGTACATAGTACTTTATCTGCCTTGTCTTCCTTGTCCCCCTTATCTTCTAATCAACCGTTCTTCAATTCCATAGCTTGGAAGTTAAGTAATTCGCTTGTTCATACCGTCCTTGAGACTTATAGAGGGCTGCCAAATTGTTCAAACTGAGCGCGACATCGGGATGATCTTCTCCCCATAAACGTTTACCGAGTTCTAAAACTTGGAGATAAAGGGGTTCGGCTTGCTCGTAGCGTCCTTGATAATGATAGAGTAATGCCAAATTATTCATACTGGTTACTACATCGGGATGGATGTCTCCCAGTAAACGTTTTCTCAAATTTAAGGCTTGTAGATAGAGGGGTTCGGCTTTGTCGTAGTGTCCCTGATAGTGATAGAGTAGTGCTAAATTGTTCATGCTAGTTGCCACATCTGGATGATTTTCTCCTAATAATCGTTTCCGAATATTTAGAGCTTCCAAATAAAACGATTCGGTTTTGTTATTGGGTCCTTTAGAGAAGTAAAGTCCTGCCAAATTATTTAAGCTTTGTGCTACATCCGGATGGTTTTCTCCTAATAAGCGTTTTCTGATGTCTAATGCTTGGAGATAGAGGGGTTCGGCTTTCTCGTACCGTCCTTGAGAGAAGTAGAGAGCGGCTAAATTGTTGAGGTTAGTGGCGACATCGGGATGATTCTCTCCCAATAAACGTTTTTGCAAGTCCAAGGCTTGGAGATAAAGGGGTTCAGCCTCTTCGTCGCGTCCTTGGGATTTATAAAGGGCGGCGAGATTGTTCAGGGTTGTGGCGACATCCGGATGATCCTCGCCCAGGAAGCGTTTTTCGATGTCTAATGCTTGAAGATAAAGGGGTTCGGCATCTTCGTAGCGTCTTTGATAATGATAGAGTAAGCCTAGATTGCTGAGACTGATTGTCACATCTAGAGGGTCATCGCTTAAGTTACGTTTCCTCAAGTCCAAAGCTTGCAGATACAGGGGTTCGGCGTCTTCGTAGCGTCCTTGACAGAAATAAAGGGTGGCTAAATCATTGAGGCTATGAGCGATATCGGGATGGTTATCGCCTAAGTTACGTTTCCTCAAGTCCAAAGCTTGCAGATACAGGGGTTCGGCTTGGGCGTACTGTCCTTGAGCCTGGTACAGTTTTGCTAAGTTGTTGAGACTAGTGGCGACATCAGGATGATCATTGCCCAATAAGCGTTGTCTGAGTTCTAAGGCTTCTAAATAAAGGGGTTCAGCTTCCCGGTAGCGTCCTTGAATTCTGTAGAGTTCGGCTAAACTATTCAGTGTTTGGGCTAAGATTGTTTCTCTTCCAAGTTCTTTTTGTCGCTCAATTGCTTGACTCAAATACTCAACCGCTAATCCTTGTTCTTGGGGATAATCCAGAGATTCACCCTGTTCTAAGCGTCGTTGATAAAGTTGTCCAACTTGAGCATATAAGGTTGCCAAATCCGGGTCATTGAGTCCACGTTTGGCTTTGGTGTATTCGATCAATGGGTTGAGATCTGCGACTGGAAAAACGGATAGGTTTTGATCCCAAGCGTCGCTTTCTTCTATAAGATGGCGGAATGGCTCAATATCTTGAATGGGAATAGCGGCTGTTTTTTTGGAGTGAAAGCGAAAGACACCTTGACACCAATTTTGGAAATTTGGGGCATTTTGACTAAGCTGACTTTCGAGTTGGTGAGTTAGCCACAGGACAATCGGAAAAGCAAAGGCTGATAATGCGTCTGGGGTTTCTGGTAGAGAGGCGAAAAAAATTTCCTGTTCTGAACGTGGGGCGTCGAATTTGAGCCAGAGAAGTTTTTGGACACCCGTCACGGTGACAACGGCGTTCCCCCCCTGACGTAAATCCTCATCGGCTTGGACAACTTCAGTAATGGCGCGGCTTAGAGTCGGGTCATTCTTAACCAACGTGACGCGATGCGATCGCACAGAGGCGGCGAGTTCCGTTTCATAGCGTTCAATCAGTTGGTTGCGGTAATGAATATCATCACAAACTGCCACAATCACACTCAACTTACCTTGACTTGCTCGAATCAACCTCAGCAAATCGCCATAACTTGTTTCATTATGAACCGTCGGGTCAGACAACTCCGTCATCATGAAATTAACCTCCAATCTTGTAATCGCTCTTGAACGATCCGGTGAACCTCACATCAGTTTTTACGATTGCCATACTCTAAAATGGCAAGACCATGCAGCTTATGCCCAAATTCCAGTGCCTTGGGTTCATTCGGTTCAAGTCATAGTCAGTTGCGTTTAAGAGTTGATCGTCAAGCTCACGTGACATCTCCTACACTGACCTGAGTACAGGTACAGTGTAGGCTTCCAAACCAATCCGGCTATTGCTTAGGAGGCGTTTGGCTTTAAGAACGGGATGCCCCACCGCTCTATTTTTGATATTTATTGCTGCATTATGGTCACGATCTAGACTGCATCCACAACGAGGACAGTCATGCCAACGAATATGCAGCTTTTTGGGTACTTTCTCGCCACAATTGGAGCAATCCTGTGAGGTGTTATGGGCGCTTACACCGAACACCAACAAACCAGCATTTTTGGCTTTGTTTGCCAGTATCGACAGGAAGTTTGACCACCCAGAATCCAGCACAGATTTAGCCAATCGGGTACGGGCTAGACCCTTGACGTTCAATTCTTCGTGAGCGATTACATCATATTTAGATAACAGCCAATTAGCTGTCTTGAAATGAAAATCTTTTCTCTTGTCAGCAACTTTTTTATGTTGTTTTCCTAGTTGCTTGATGGCTTTAAGTCTACTATTACTCCCTTTCTGGCGGCGTGATACCCGTTTCTGGATAACCCGCAGGCGTTTTTGTGCTTTGCGGTAATGTTGAGGAATGGCTACAGTTTTACCCTCTGAAGTCGTCAAAAACTCTTTTAAACCCATATCAATCCCAGTGATTTTATCTGGGTTGAAATCAGGCTTAATTTCTGGGACAGTTTTATCTTCTAAGGAAAGCGTCAGGTAGTAACCATCGGCTTTCTTGGTGACAGATGCTGTCTTGATTTTGAACCCATCAGGGATAGGACGATGTAAGACAACCTTAACTCTACCAAACATTGGCAAGTTAATCAGATTACCTTGCCAGCACCCATCTTTCATCTGAGGATAGGTAAACGTCCTGTAACGATTCCGAGCCTTAAATCTCGGTTTACCACTACGCTTACCAGTGCTATCACCCTTCAAGAATCGGTCAAATGCCAACTTTACCCGTTTAACTACATCCTGAAGAACTTGAGAATATATCTCGCCGTACCAAGGATGAGTTTTTTTGAGTTGAGGTAAAGTTTTCTTTTGAGAATAATAGTCGGGGTTGTCTCGTAATTCTGGCAGGTGACAAACAAGAGGACAAGCATTAACAGGAGAACGGTTTTGTTCGTACCAATTGAACCTATCAGCCAGCAAGTAGTTGTACTGAGCGCACAACATTGACAGCCATTTGTCTAGCTGAATAACTTGTTGTTTTGTTGGAAGCAATCGATACTGGTGAGCTGTTCTCATTAAGGTTACCTCTCGTTTATCGACCTATAAAACAGTATACTCAATGTATAGTGATTTGATAGCCTCCGTACCTCCGGCTATCCGCCTATCCATCCCAACGCCAACCTGGGTACAGGTGGTTGTGCTGGGGCTTCCGGCGAAGAAAGCTAAAAAAATGACAAAGTTATTTTGAATCGTGTTAATCCGAATCAATCCTAAGCACATTCGACAAGATTTATCCCTGATTCGGAGCGGTTTGTAGTCACACCCACTTCTATAGAGTACATTTTCTTTAGCTATCTGGTCAATAATGGCTCTCATCCTGGGTGTGCGAGCATCTTGCTAGCTACTCATACCCCATTTCAATGCATGACAGCTTATTATCCCATCGCGGTATGAAGATCATCTAGATTTTTCCGGATTGTCACTGTAGTCGGATGATTAACACCGAGTCGTTCTTCACAAATTGCCAACGCCTGGATATACAGGGGTTCGGCTTGCTGATATGCTCCTTGGGAAGAGTAAAGTCCTGCCAAATTCTTTAGATTTTGTGCCACATCGGGATGCTCATCCCCTAGCCAGCGTTTTCCTAACTCCCAGGCTTGGGAATAGAAGTCTTTGGCTTTATCGTGATGTCCCTGAAAGAAGTAGAGTATTGCCAAATTATTCAGATTTTGTGCCACATCGGGATGCTCATCTCCCAGCAAACGTTTCCGCAAATCTAAAGCTTTCAGATAGAGAGGTTCGGCTTCGTCGTAGCGTCCCTGAGTGGAGTAGAGTTCGGCTAGATTTTTATAAAGTGCTGCCAAATTATTCAGGCTGGTTAACACATCCGGATGCTCGTCTCCCAAGAACCGTTTACCCACATCCAATACTTCCACATAGAGGGGTTCGGCTTGTTCGTAGCGTCCTTGATAATGGTAGAGCAACGCTAAGTTATTTAGGCTGGTCACTACATCGGGATGGTTCGCGCCGAACAAACGTTTCCTTAAGTCCAAAGCTTGGCGATAGAGGGGTTCGGCTTGCTCGTAGCGTCCTTGGGAGTGGTGGAGTAATGCTAAGTTGTTCAGGTTCGTGGCTATATCCGGATGATTATCGCCCAATAAGCGTTGCCAGATTTCCAAGGCTTGGCGATAGAGAGGTTCGGCTTCACCCTGACGTCCCTGAGAGAAGTAGAGTCCGGCTAAGTTGTTGAGGCTTTGTGCTACATCGGGATGATTATCACCGAATAAGCGTTTCCTGATTTCCCAGGCTTGCAGATAGAGGGGTTCGGCTTCGTCGTAGCGTTCTTGGAAGAAATAGAGTGCAGCTAGATTGTTCATATTAGTCGCTACATCGGGATGTTCATCCCCCAGTAAGCGTCTCATCACCTCCAAGGCTTGCAGATAGAGGGGTTCGGCTTGGGTGTAGTGTCCTTGGGTTCTGTAGAGTTCGGCTAAATTATTTAGGCTGGTGGCGACATCGGGATGGTTCCTTCCTAAGTTACGTTTCCTCAGTTCCAAGGCTTGCAGATAAAGCGGTTTGGCTTGGTCATAGCGTCTGAGCAAGAAGTAAAGTAACGCTAGATTGTTAAGACTGGTGGCAACATCGGCATGGTTCTCTCCTAAGTTACGTTTCCTCAGTTCCAAAGCTTGCAAATAAAGAGATTCGGCTTCGTTGTAACGTCCTTGTAAGAAGTAGAGGGCGGCGAGATCATTGAGGCTGATGGCGATATCAGGATGGTTCTCTCC
Source organism: Coleofasciculus sp. (assembly GCF_046565525.1). Lineage (NCBI taxonomy): Bacteria > Bacillati > Cyanobacteriota > Cyanophyceae > Coleofasciculales > Coleofasciculaceae > Coleofasciculus > Coleofasciculus sp. The sequence continues at coordinate 6,909 of NZ_JBKHUP010000191.1, forward strand.
TAAGTTACGTTTCCTTAAGTCCAAAGCTTGGAGATAGAGAGGTTCGGCTTGGGGATATTGTCCCTGAGAGTGGTAGAGTCGTGCTAGATTATTCAGGCTGGTGGCAACATCGGCATGGTTCTCTCCTAAGTTACGTTTCCTTAAGTCCAAAGCTTGCAGATAAAGCGGTTCAGCTTGATCGTAGCGTCCATGGGTTCTATAGAGTTCCGCCAGATGATTCAGGGTTGCAGCTAAGTCAGTTTCTAAATCAAATCGTCGTTGCAGGTCAACCGCTTTATGGAAATATTCAATGGCGAGGGCAAGTTCTAGCTGGTAATCCTCAAATTCTCCATTTTCCAGTCGGCTTTGGTAGAGTTGTCCGAGTTGAGCATACAAGTTCGCCAGACTTGGGTCTTGGCTTCCCCCTTTTGCTTCAGTTTGTTGAATTAAGGCTTTAAGGTCTGCTAACGGTATCACCTGGTTTGTCCCCTGATGCCAGTATTTATCCTTCCTGTACTATAGCAATCCTTTTTCGTTGAGGTTAGGACAGGGGATGAAAAAGTTGTGAGCTTATCGGGACATGTTTCACGACTAAGGTTTTTTTCACCCTGATGTCACTCAACCCGCCCCGACTCAAAACGATAGCAAGGCAATCCGGAAGCGTTACGGATTGTCAACCAACTTATGTTTATTGAAATGGATGAAAGATATGAGTTAAAATTTATTCTCAGATGTACAGCGTTTCCCACGCTGATGAGGTACATTTAGGGTAGGACTTTTGCTCTCAGAGGGTTCATCGGTTTGAAACCAT
>NZ_JBKHUP010000192.1:0-7537 GCF_046565525.1 Coleofasciculus sp.
GCTACCTAGACGGTTCGCTCGGTTTCATCTCCCAGCTAAAGAGCGTGGGAGCCTTCACCCATCGCTTTTCCGGTAATCAGTCTTGAGAGGAGTGGAGAGACGCAACAAAAGCGCCTCTAGTTTGGGTAGTGTGGTTGATCTGCCTACCCTAATTTTCATGAAAACTTTACATACAGCACTGCGTTGCAGGTGTCACCCTTTACATAACTTTAGTTAGGGTATTGGATGAAAGCCAAGTTGTGAGTATTTATGTCTTGGCACAAGCAAAGAACTAACGCATGAAATGGGGTGTAGTCAAGATTTGTAGCCTTTAGGTACAATCATTCAGTCTCTACAGATAAAGGAATGCATAAGTTCTGAACAAGTTTTTGTAAAACTTGCTGAAATCAAGGTAATCACACGGAATTTACCAGTAGGGATTGAGCCACTCGCAGTGATTGTATCGCTCGAAACACCACTATTCGAGACAAAAGGCAAAACCTCAGCCACCTATCGCAGGAGCCTAGAGTCTATGAGTAGGCATAAGCAGTGGAAAAAGGCATGTTTCAAAGTGACGACTTGGATTTTATCTGAGATCGTCTTAAATGTGTTGGGATTGGATGATTTGGCTGACTATAGTGAATTTATTTTCGATCCAGAGGTTATCATCTCTCAGTATCATTCCGTAATTCTAGTGGCTCCACCTCACCCCCCGCAAGTTGAGCAAAACTCACTCTTTTGCCAAACTATCTGCGATCGCGTCGAATTAGTCTAGTTAATTGTCAAACTCAATACAGTCTATCTGCCAATCCTGTCCTGGAATTGCTACAGCCGCCACATAATCGGATGCTGGGGTAAGGGGATAGACAGACCAATTAGCAGCCGCTTTGGAGTCTCCCGCGATACTCAGCAGCTTAGCCGATTCTCCAGGGATGAGAGACACTTCAATCTCTGACAACCCAGCTAACCCATCACCTGTCGCCTTCAAATAAGCTTCCTTGCGTGTCCAGCCATTGAAAAAAGCAATTTGCTGCTGATCCCCGCTCAGAGTCTGAATTGCGGCATATTCCCTCGGCGTAAAGAAACGTTGTGCCAGTTTCTGGGCATCGGGCATCGGACGCATATATTCTAGATCGATCCCCAGTTTCAGGGTTGGTGATAGGGCATACAAAGCTAATCCATGAGAATGAGACAGATTAAAACCAAGAGTATTCTCTGGGTTGATAGTCGCTAAGGCGGGTTTACCACGGGAACTATAGTCAAACTGGATTTGATTGGGCGGTTGATTTAAATAGCGACTTAGGATTGTCCGCAAAATCCCACGACCTGCAATAAAATGGTTGCGATCGCGCTCAAAGTAAAATCGAGAAGCCCGCTGTTGTTCATCCGGGGAAAGGAGTTGTGCAAATCTCTCTATCTGTGCCAGCGATCGATTCAGATCAGCTTGCCAAACATGGATCTCCTGGGCTGACAGGACTAAGGTAGAGGGTGGAGAATGCCACAGACGTTTCCCAGTCGTCATCACTTAAACTAATCTAAAGATAAAAGGATAGCGGTAGGGTTGGTTGGCATTATCCAGAACCTTGATTAGGGCAAGAATCGGCATGATCAGACTGACTAAGCCTAAAAGAGCCAGTAAGAAGAAACCAATCAAGACAACGATTAGCACGATAGAAATGCAGGCATAGATATAAAGGTTAATGTGAAAATTTAGCGCTTCTTTAGCATTTGCCTTAACAATGGGATCATCCGTCACAAACAAAATCACAATCGGGATCGCGACAGAGATCAGAGCGGAACTCAAAAATATCGATCCATGGCATAGCGCTGATAAAAGCTTGCGTTGCTCAAAGTTATAGTCATGCATATTACTCATCACTTACTCCTGGGATTAGATCGGGTTCACTAACGGGTGGTTTTTCATTGGCAGGTTTTGACTCTTCCAAGGGAGCAATTACAGTTAATCCCTGGGGAATACATTCAATGTTGACCGGAGTTGTGCCGATAATTTCCCCATCGACGACAACTTTTTGAGGAGGGTTGGTGGTTACTTTAATTTGCCCAGTCCTTACACAAATTGTATCCTCCCGACGGGCGGCTCTCCGCATCAGCGCAGCACCGAGTAAATCAACGATCGCATCCACGGCTTCGATTTTGGTGTTTTGGGTACTAATCGTCACCTCCAACAACCCATCATTAGCAATCACTTCCCCCATCCCCTGTGCCAACAGAGACGTTGGCGGTGCAGCATTGGCGATGGTAATTGCTCCGGCTTGACACTGACTGGTAATCCCAGCAATCTCCAATTCCGTCTCAAAAATGTTGTGTTCGTTGAGTTGTTGCATCCCTGCCAAAATATAAGCTAAGACTCCCAAGCGTTTTTTTGCTTCTCGATCTGCTCGTTCCACGGTTTCAGCTTCAAAGCCAATCCCAGCTAGCAAAATCATCGGATGCTGATTGCAACGTGCGGCATCGATAACCCGCGTCATGCCCGATAAAATCAGCTCACAGGCGGCTCGCAGATTTGTGGGAATTCCTAAAGCCACAGCAAAAGCATTAGCAGTCCCCCGGGCGATGATCCCCAAGGGAATCCCGGTGTCAATCAAAGCACCCGCAACAGCCGAGACAGTGCCATCTCCACCCGAGGCGATAATCAGATCAGCACCTGACGCGATCGCATCTTGAGTTAACTCTACAGTCGAGCGATCGGGAGTCGTCAAGTGGATATCTAGATGAAGTTGGGGTTTTAAGAGCTGCTGAATAAGTGCCAAATCCTTCTCCGCGTTCCCTTGACCCGAAACTGGGTTAAAAATCAGGTAAGCAAAGCGATTTTTGGCAAAATTGGCAATAATTGCTTCAGCCGTGGCAAGATTAGTAGCGAGAGGGACGTTGTGAACATTACAGATGCGTAATAATGCCTGAATGTCAGGTTCATGAGGTTGAGCATAAAGGGGATCGATGAGGAAAATCACCGCAATCACCTGACCTTGAGCCACTTCAGCCGCAATTTGGGCATCTCCGCCCACGGGACCCGATAAGAGGCACTCTACCTCTAACTTACTCCGTTCTTGAATGCGTTGTCCGGTGGTTCCAGTGGCGATTAAGCGGTAACGGGAGAGAACCGATGTATATTGTTGGGCAAAGCTAGCAATATCATCTTTTTTGCGATCGTGGGCAATTAAGGCAATGGTTGGGGGCATGATGGGATGGGAATAGTCTCATCTTAGTTTAGATGGAATTGGGGTGGTTGGGAGCAGTCGTCTATCTTTGCCGATGTTCGATCAGATACAGTTTCAATGACTGCCGCTTACGAGAGTTGAAGCGGCAGCTTGGAAGAATACGATTCGATTTGGTTTGAAAGTCTAATCGAGGAACTATTATGCTTAGAAAATTAATTGATACTGATTCCAACACCCGTTATGGGGTTTATTATACGGTTTATGGGTCACTCGCTGGTGATGATCAATTAGTGAGATCTTACCTCTGGGCAGGTCCTTATGATGATATGAAAACAGCCGTAAATAAAGCTCAAGAACTGAGACATTCTCATCAAGAGGATGCGTCATTTCTTGTGAAACCGTATGTCGGTTGAAATGGTAAGACAGTAACGCCTCATATTGCGATAATTTTTAATTGTTAATTATTGACAAATAATTGATAAAATTACCGATCGTATAAGTTCTTAAACCAAGCCATAAACGGTTGAGCTTGGGGATGTTTGGGATTCAAAATATGCTCCATGATAGCGTTATGCAATTGTCGTCCAGGTGGATTTTGCCACGCTAGCCAGGTGTAGATATTCGCTTTATCAAGATGAGCATCTATAAAAGGTGCGCCTCTATGTTTGGCTTCTGTTACAATTTCTTGGGCATATTCCCAAAACGGTTCACTCTGATTGGGAATCATGTAGGCTAAGAATGTCTCTAACATTCCGCTCTTTTGGTTATCGGGCATAATCCAGACACCAAATTTAATTCCCTTTGTACTATGAATTAATCCTGTTTTTGGTAATTGTTCCGGAAAGTCAGGAATACTTTTTAATCAGGCGCTTCTGATACTTGTCCAGCGTGCCGATAAATTATCATCTGCATCCACTATTAATCCTAATGTTGTCAATCCTGACGCTTTCAGTTCTGTGGAGATTACATCTGCATCAATAAAGTTATTACTTCCATAGGATTCAATGTAAGGAACTTTAATTTCTATCTCTTTCCAAGGAATTCCATTAGCTTCAATTAGCTCTGGTATAACTCGTTTGTCCTGATCTCCCTCTACAATAAGCTTCTTCGGATAATACTTGCTTGCCATTTCTAACGTATCTCAATCCCTCGTTGAGCCGCGATGACAATCTCACGTTCAGCAAAAAAAACACCCGTTTCTTTACCTGATTCTATTCGTTGAATTGTAATTCCATCCTCAGTGTCTTGTTCCTGACTCGCAATGCTAGCTAAGCTAGTCCAACAATCACTATTATGAGTCGTCGCGAAAACTTGTACATTGAGTTTTTTTGCTGTTTCCAAAATAAGTTTCCACATATCTTCCATTGCTGTGAAATGTAATCCGGTATCAATTTCATCAACTAGCAATACTCCACCTTTAGCACAAACAGTTGATAATGCTAGACCCAACATCCGCCATATCCCGTCCCCCATACTCCCAATCGGAACACGCTGATCACTGTCAGAAAGACGCACGACAAATCCACCACGAGACTCTAAATATCTGTGGCTTTCAGACGTAATAGAAGCAAGGCGCTCAATTTTAGGTTCAATCGTCCGAAGTGCTTTATAGACAAGCATTTCATTGGGTGTTAAAACTACTTGATCAAACAGCTCTATCATGTTTGTCGTTGTTAAAGATGATGATGTGATATATTGATTTATTGCTGCATTTTTTGATGGCTTACTCGTAACTCGCAATGGACGAATATAATCTAAAGAAAGTCCTCCATTAGAAGACAAACTGCGTTTCCAACTCTCTCGCTTATTGCCATCAGTCCAGGAAATGTTAAAAACAAGTTCAAAACTGATAGATTCATCAGATTCAATCTCTGAATCTGCCCTGGAAGCGATCGGTCGTTTGTCTATAGATACGAAAAGTTTATCTTGAAAATTATCATTTAAACCCGATATGGAAAATTCAATGCCTGGTTCAATTTCATGACCGTAAAAAAGATGACGGATAGCAAGTTCACGATATCTTTTGTCTCTGCTAATATCATTACTCCAAAAATATTCACCTCTGTTAGTCATTGCTTCAACTAATGGTTCAGGATTCCCCTTGGAACAGAGCAGTTGAATGGCTTCTAGTATTGATGTCTTGCCACTGTTGTTTTTACCAACGAGTAAGTTAACTCTACCAAGCTGCTGAAGCTCAAAATGTTTGAAACAGCGGAAATTTTTTATAGTCAGATTTTTTAACATATCTCATTTCTGGCGGTACTTGTGGACAAATAAGCTTGAATGGGTTGTAATAGAATTGCCAAAATTTTATCGACTTCCTTAATATAGTATTCTAACCGATCAATCAATACGGTATGTTCCTCTAAGACCAAAAACCGCCATACTGTCCCCGTCGTCACAGCACCATAAATTTTATCAATTTTATTTCCGGCTCTTTGATTAAATATCTGGGCGGCGATCATTTCAGCAATACATTGACCGAATCCTGATTTAATTTTTTCATTTTTGGCTTCAGCAATTGTAATCACTGGAGCGTTGATATAAAATTGTTCCGCTGAACAACTAATGATAAAGTCACAATAGCCTTGTAAGCCTTGATCAACATCGACATTAAAATCAGTTCCAGAGAATAAACTTGCTTGATAGTTAACCTGTCGCCTGACTTCGGATAAAACCGGAGCAATAATAAATTCAGAACGGGCTTTTTCTGTATCAATTGCCGTAGCTAAAGGGATATACTCGGTTAAATTGAGCGTTAAAATTTCCGACGGTTTAACACCTTCGACATCAGCAAATAGATTTTGAGTTTCATCAATGGTTAACCCAAAATCTTCTTTAACTTTAGCCAAGGTAAAATTGCTATATGCCATCAGCAAACCTCTAGGTTACGTGACTGAGACGTTCCGGTGGAACGTCTCTAGGGAATTATTATGAAGTCAGTTAAGATAAACGCATCTACTTTAGAGATTGCCATGGAATGATAAAGAACCAATTATCGCTGATCTAACTGACGGGAACCAAATAAGGCTTCTTTTGCCTTTTCATCCATAGTGTTGACCCTTTTTTCACTCAAAAGTACTAACCCTCGCTGTACCGCAGGTCGCTGGTTAATCGCATTAAACCATCGCTGAAGATTGGGATAATCGGTTAAATTTTGTCCCTGTCGTTCGTGGGGAACAATCCAGGGAAAAATTGCCATATCTGCGATGGAGTAATCACCAGCAATGTACTCGCCTTGGGATAGTTGTTTATCGAGAACTCGATACAAACGAGTTGCTTCATTCGTGTAGCGATCAATGGCATAAGGGATTTTTTCTGGTGCATACTGACGAAAGTGGTGTGCTTGTCCCAGCATGGGTCCCACGCCACCCATTTGGAACATTAGCCACTGAATCACCGAATAGCGATCGCGCGGATGAGTGGGGATGAACTGTCCAGTTTTATCAGCCAGATACAGTAGAATTGCGCCAGACTCGAATAGGGATAGGGGTTGACTATCGGGTCCTTGGGGGTCTGCGATCGCAGGCATTTTATTATTGGGACTGATGGTGAGAAATTCTGGCTTAAACTGATCCCCGGCGGTAATGTTAATAGGGATTAGGTTATAGGGGGTTTCAGTTTCCTCCAGCATAATGCTGACTTTCCAGCCGTTGGGGGTGGGCCAATAGTAGAAATCGATGGGTTGTGTCATGGTTAAAAATGCAACACGAATGAATGTTACGGTTAAGGGCGAAGCATTCTTGTACCAAATTTTGGGTTGATCCCGATCAATCTATGCACGAATGCTTCGCCCCTACAATATGTACGGTATCTACCGTAATATCATAATAATTGTTAATGACATACCCCACAACTATGAAATTTAATCCGGACAAGCATCACCGTCGGTCAATTCGTCTACAGAAATACGATTATACGCAACCTGGTTTTTATTTTGTCACAATCTGTACCTACCAACGGGAATATCTATTTGGCGAGATTATAGATAGTTTCATGCATCTCAATCCCACGGGTCAATTTGTCCAATCATGTTGGAACAATTTATCAAAGCATTTTCCATTCGTAGAATTAGATGCCTTTATCGTTATGCCAAATCATATACACGGAATAATTATTATCACAGACAAGAATAATGTTAATGTAGGAAATGTAGGAAATGTAGGAAATGTAGGAAATGTAGGAAATGTAGGAAATGTAGGAAATGTAGGGGTGAAGCATTCGTGCCTAGATGTATCGGATGCACATCAAACCTTGTCCAAGAATGCTTCACCCTGTCCGGATGTATCGGATAAATATTTGCCCTGTCCGGATGTATCGGATAAATATTTGCCCTGTCCGGATGTATCGGATAAATATTTGCCCTGTCCGGATGTATC
>NZ_JBKHUP010000193.1:0-7478 GCF_046565525.1 Coleofasciculus sp.
GTGAAGAAATGGGCTTAAATCCTTGTCTGGTAAGGTTTCTGCTATTCGCAATCACGCCTTTTGTGAGAAATGCGGGATCTGGGGGATACAAGAATATCAGGAAGTGCAATCGCCTTTTGAAAACCAGTTTCAAAAAACCAACAAGCAGTAAGCAGACACAATATTAACTTGACTGATGACACCAGCAAAATTGTTGTCACAGTGACATAAGAACTGATTATCGAGAATTTTGGCGATCGCACTCCCGCTCTCCGAAATGGAAGCGCAGCAAAGACACGCTAGTTACGGTGTTTATTACTATTGCCCAGAAATAGATAATGATAAGAAGTCGCCGCGCAGGTTAGACTTGTAGTTTCTTGTCCTGTGGGCGATTTATTAAGAAAAGTTCGTAGTTAAATTCTTCTGGGATATCACTAGGCGGCGTTGTTGTTCCAATGTCATAAGAGGTAAAAAGAATGGGGATTATTTGAGTTTCTCGTATAGGAGTCCAAAGCTTTATATAATTCTCCCAACCGGATGAATAGTGAAAGGTTTCACAGAAAGCTTGAAAATCGATTGGGAATGTGTCTAATGAAGGGGTAACGCACAGCGCTGTATAGTTTCCAGGACAATCCTCTTTGACTTTAGACATAGTTTCCGATAAGATATCAGAAACTATGCTAGGTGAATGGTTAAATAGTGCAAAGAAAAGTTTTTTAGTCCGGGTGAGAATTTGCTCTTGCTGTGATTTTTCTTTTTGCTGTGATTTTCCGCGCTGTCTTTTTTTTCTTTTTTTTGCCTTTCCCATTTTAGGTTTCCTTGACTTAGATAGAGTGTCAGTCCAGTCCAATGCCAAAAACAACAAAAATTGTATTAGCCGCTGATCCAGGAGCAAGTATCTCGAAGATGCTTTGATTTGGCATTGTTACAAGGGGGTGCGATACGTCAGAGCAGTCAAGAAGCAGTCAAGAAAGGACACTGCCATAAGCTTTCGGCACACTCACGAGTGCGATCGCATTCTTGAACTCCCTGACCGGATCAAGATTCCAACTGGATAACCTCTTCAATTTTAGGGGCGAATCTGCCCTTGGAGTTATGGGTGGGAGTAAGTTGATGTTGGGCATGGTGTTGGTTAAGGTCAGCTTCTCGTTGCTGCAAGACCCGCTCAATCAAGGCTTGATTGCGCTTGGTAATCTTCTTCAAAGGTGAGACGCCGATGAACCATTTATCGGGTTGAGGATGATGAGGATCATTATTGAAGTCCATGATGGCGTCGATCGCCCTATTTACATAAGCCTCGGAAACCTCGGAACTCCGTTGTTTGGGTTCTCTTTGAGCAGATGAGGGGAAAGTAGGTGCTTCTTGGGGTTGGGGTTTGGAAGTTTTAGCCGCTGGTGCTGGTTGTTCGAGGTGATCTGTGAGTCGATTGAGAGCGGCTGTAAGTTGAGTGATAGCGTCAACAGGGACAGTTTCACTCGTTTCCTCTGACCGGCTTTGTAGGTCTGGTTCTACTGCTGGAGATGATTCCTGGTGTTCTTGGAGGCGTTGAGAAATGGTAGTTTCAACGTATTGGGGTTCGACCTCTAGTTGTTGAGCCAAGCGAAGCGTGATATCTGCTAGCTTGAGCACAATCGAGAGAGTGTCCTTTTGATTGGGAGCATTGAGGGTTTCGGAGAATGAGGCGAGACGAGTGCGATCGCCTTGATAAACCCTCATCTGAACAATTTTATCGTTTTCGGGTACTCTTATAGGTTCAACCTCGTCTTGGAACTTATCTAGGACTTTAACTCCAGGTTCTCTTAGTTTCACGCCCTGGCGTTTGCCATTGTATTGGGCAACCACGTTATCCGCCATTTGATAGTCTAAGTAGTGCATGGCGGCATCGCTTCGCCCTTTCTGGGATTTGTGTCCGTTGATGGCTTTGACAAACACAAAGTCTTTTACTTTTGCAGGGCAATAGTAGAAGGTAGCGATCGCGTCATACACCGCTCTCAATCGCTGAGTGTTAACCTGCTTTTCGCCATTGAGTCGTTGCAGAGTCGGTACTAAGTCTTTAAAGTGCATAATCACATGGTCGCGCACCCCATTTTTATAAGATTGAATTTCATTGTCATTCAGGTCACTGGCATCGAAGATTGAGCGGAGTATGGAGTAACCTTCTAGAACTTTATCAGCTTCAATCAGAGTGGGCATTTCATAGACTCGTTCCTCTCCCCTGGTCTTCGCTTGTCCTTGAACCATGATTACAGTAAATTTGCTTTTTGGTTCTAGAACAGCATCTCGTAAAGCTTCCACAGGACGTAAGCCTGCCAGCAGGCACAAGGAAGCTCCCAAATCTCGGTAATTGCAGAAATCTCCCTTACGATGAGAGGTTATGGCTAATTCGAGTAACTCTCGTCCCTTAGCAATAATGGCGTCTGGATTGTCAATGTAGGCGACATTACTGTGCTTATACTCCAGGGCTTCGCCGTGGAGGGCATTGTTTTTATCTTTGATCTCCTGGGGGGTGTCCACCAACAGCAGGGCGATATGTACAGGCTCATGCTTGGTTGGATGTGAAACACTGTTGGCTTGAGTGAGCCGTCCTGAAGAGGGCGAAAAATGAATCTTGATGGCTTTGTGGAGGCGGCTGAAACAGTTTTTGAGGCTGGATTCTCCAACGTGTTGGAGGTATTGCTCCGTCAGGCGTGAGCGCAATTGGAGGAGTTGATCATAGTCGGAGCGGGTCAGCCCTTCTATAGAGTGTAATGCCTCATCGATAAGTTGTGCCTCCCATTGAGCGGGTTGTCTGCCTTTGCCCCAAAGGTTTTGGTCTAACCAATAAAAAGTCATATACTCGTACCCCTTGCTTACCTATACTTATTATCCTATACTTATACTTATAATTCAAGGGTGCAAGTATAAGAAAGCGCGAAGGGGTAGAGGATGAAAATGGGGGTGTACATTGTACACCCCTGGGTGTTTTGGGAAATGGTGAGGTTGAGGGAGTGCGAGCGCCCCCGGTAGTCCCGGTTCAAGAGGATGCGATCGCTCCTGGGGGTGAGGTGTTGCCAATTCGCTCAAACAGCCAGATGTCTACCAAGGACTACCAATCATCGTAAACGCTGACCAAAAATAGGGATGAGACAAATCTTTATCTCCTATTTGTGCTAACTCTGGGGGTAAGGTAATACTCTCCCCACTCCCCAATAATTTCCCATCTTCTAACCGCACTTCTCCCCGAATCATCAAAAGTTGCGCCTGTCGCAGCGCTTCTGATTTAATCGGTGCTGTCTCTAACTGACGGTAAAATTCGGTCATTAATCCCAACGTCGCTTCATCACTGACATACCAGAGACTTCCCAGCGCCGATTTAACCCCAGCTTGTACCGCTAATCCCGCAAAGCCTAACTCCGCTTCCTCATCTCCCACGGCGGTGCGACAAGCACTTAGGACTAATAATTCCACTGGGGGTTCATACAACTTTAACTCACGCAGTTGATCAAGGCGTAGTTTAGTATCCCATAGCTGAATATAAGAATTTTCCAGGCGTCCCGATTTAAATTCACCATGAGTGGCTAAATGTACAATTCCAAAGGGTTGTAATTGACGTTGGGTTTTCAGGTTCTCCAGGGTAAAGTCTTGGTTAAGAAAGGATTCTCCTTGCCATATTTCTTGGGTAATCGCGGCTAGTTCTACGGGGACAGCTTTTAAGGGGTCAGCGTCGGTAAATTCAGACGCCCCCATTGCTAAAACTTGGAAGTCGTTAATATCGCGATAACGGGTATCGGTTAAGCTGATACTAGGCATTAAACCTGCACTGTATTTTTCAATCAGGAATTGTTCGCCATCGTGGAGAGCCAGTAAGGGAATGGAACGCAATCCTCCATCCATGATAAAGCTGAGATTTTGGATGCCTTGGGTTTGTAATTGGTCTTCAATGGGGGCAATTATCCATTGATAGAGTTGTTGGGCTGGGGCTAAATAACGGTCGGTACTACGTGTAATTGGATTAGTAATCGCACGGCGTAACTTCTGGGCTTCAGCTAAAACAGTAGCGCGAGTTGCACCAGGAATCGGCATGAAAATCGGTTCCCCGGTTGGTGTAACTACAACCAGTTGCAATTGGTCATTATTTTGGGGAATAGGATTGGTTAAAGAACCGGAATCTGGCGTAATTCTGGTGGGGTAAAAGACGGTATAAATCAGAGCAGGCTTTTGACCTGTGGCTGACTCAATATTGCTCAATGTTATCCGAATTTGCCCTAGTGTGTTAACGGAAGGATTGAAGAATCCCAGATATTTCTCAAATTCGCGGGTAAATAATTCTTCTAAGGGGAAACCTCGGCTTAAGAGTGTAACTGTTAAGGATGAGGGAGGATCAGCTTCGGGCAATACCCGTTGTAATTCTTGCAGGAAGTCTGGAGCGGTAATAATTGAAATAACACCTTGGCTATAGGGACCCAAAAAGGATTGGAAGGGTAAAATTGAGTTATTGGCGCTGGTTGTCAAGGCTCCCGCCGTACCGTTTATAGTCGCATCACCGACATCAAAGGATATTCCTCTGGCTCCACCATCGTGGCGAATTGTAATTGTTCCTTCACCTGCACCACCCGCCGTAGAAATGCTGGCAATGATGTTATTTTGGTCGGTAAATGTGCCAGTAGCTTGGAAGAATTGTTCTGTGGTAATGTCAACGGTTCCGCCTGTTCCTTCTGTACCCCCTTGGGCGTTAATTAGGGTAACTTGAATCCCATTTTCGGGGTCTAACTTGACAGTTCCGCCATTTCCTGATAAAGAACTGGTATCGATTTCTTGGGTAATGATGCGATCGCGTGCTGTAATGGTAACGTCTCCACCCCCTGTTTCTCCCGTCGCGATTAAGTCGCCGCTTTCCACTGCGCCTGTTTGACTTTCCAAGCTAATATTACCGCTACTACTGATGGTACTTGAAGCGTTGAGGGTTCCCGCCAATAGGTTATTCTCCGCCATCAGGGAAATCGTACCGCCTGCGCCAGTGGTAGAAGAGGAATCGAGAGTGGCTGCGATCGCGTCGATGGTATTTCCGGTTATAGTAATCATACCGCCATCCGTATCTATAGGAGATTGGAGTGCGATCGCGCCTCTTCCCGTTAGGCTGAAATTCCCGCCTGTGGTGGAGATGGCGTTATTTACGTTGAAACCATCGGCGAAGGTGAGGGAAAGACTTCCTCCCTGAGTGTTGATACTGTCATCTGAGGAGAAAACCAGATTACTCAGAGGATTAATATTTCCCGCGACAATATCCGCACCGCCGATAGAAAGGGTTTCGGGGAAGGTAATTTCTCCCGGAGTATTCAGAGTTAGACTATCGCCACCCTTGTCAGTTGAGCCAAATCGTATCGCGTCACTAATATTGATACGATTTCCAGCCGAGAGGTCAATTTTACCGCCACTCCCATTGGTAGAACTCGAATCAATTTCACTGGCGTTAATCTCGTCAGCCGCGTCAAGAACTATAGCGCCACCCGCGCCATTTTCTGAGGATGAGTTAAGGGTTCCGGCGCTAGTATCAATACTTCCATTACTACTGGTAATTGTAATATCCCCCCCAAAGCCTTCGCCAAAGCTTACACCTGCAAAGATATCTGCTTCGGCGATAATATCTCCACCTGCTTTAAACGTAATATTTCCGCCACTCCCTGTACCTGCGTCAGTTGCGGCTAAACCTGCTTTGACGGTGTTCAGGGTAATGCTACCTGCTGAAGCCTCAACAGTAATATTACCGCTTTGACCATCCACAGAAGATGTATCTAGAAAACCTCCAGTAGCATTAATACTACCCCTATTGCTGATCAGATTAATATCTCCACCACCTAATTCGCCAAATGAGTTGATATTACCTGTGATAATATCGTCACTCGCTTCCAGACTGACTGCACCACTTTGGCTACCAGAAGCTGTTGATAGAGTACCAGCGCTAGTGTTTATCACTCCGGCGCTGGTAGTGATGGTAATCTTGCCACTACCCTCAGCGCCAGGGGATTCTATTGTGGCGGTTATGATATCGTTTTCAGCCTCAAGGGTGATTGAACCACTATCACCATTATCTGAGGATGTAAATAAAGTGCCAGCGCTGGTATCGATACTTCCATCGCGGCTAGTTAAATTAATCTCACCACCTCCCAATATACCGGAAGAATTAATATCCCCCATCAAGATATCGCCATCAACATTGAGGGTAATAGAACCTCCTGTACCATTACCGGGACTACACTGCTCATCTGGGCTAGAACAGGAAAGTATTCCACCTATAGTATTGAGAATGGGATCTTTTTTACTATTATCAACTGTACCGTCAACCGTAAGATTGATATCACCACCATTGACAGAACCAAATGTTGATATATCATCAAATGTTAAGTTACCACCAGCCTTAACAGTGATATTGCCACCATTACCACCGTTGGAATTTGCTAAGATATCAATTACTTCAATATTTCTATCTGCTTCCAGAGTAATATCACCACCGTTACCATTAGTAGCGCTGGAGTTAGCGGAATTCACATGAGCAGCAATATTAATAGAGCCAGTTTCACTGATTATAGTAATCGAACCACCGTCAACTCCAGTATTGGCATTTTCTCCAATTCCTGTCGAAATCTCTCGAACAGAAATGTTCCCTTTGGCACTGATAGTAACATTTCCAGGATTATTAGTACCATTAGTAGCATTGATCAAGGCTTCACCAGCATTAATTGATCCCTCCTCACTGATAAATGTAACGTTACCACTATTGCCCCTAGATTCTACTCCTGGTATTCCTCCAGAAAAAGTCTCTACGCAAAATGCTGTGTTTGTACAATTAATTGAAATATCGCCTGTAGCCGTGAAAGTAATATCACTACCATTTTGGGGAGACCAAGACCTGAGAACGTCTCCTGTTAAAGTAATGCTACCACCTGCGGTTAGGCTAATTTCACCACCATCACCATTCATGTTGCCTGCTATAGTAGAAATCCCACCTGTGGAAATGTTACCTCCAGCCTCTAAATTTACGAAACCTCCATCACCAACCAAGTTGTCTGTTGTCAGCCTTCCTGTCTGAATGTTGCCTGTAGCATTTAAAATGACTGTAACACCATTCCTATCTTGCTCTGAATTATTAACATCACCTATCTGAATGCTTCCTGGAGGTAGGAATGATGGATTTCCAGGTGGGTCAAAAGTTGTTCCTTCTGCTGATGTTGGTACATTGGGAGCATAAAGTAAGGTATCTAATCCAGCCCTTAAAATAAGCGCTGGACTATTTCGTAAAATTTCAACATCTGGATCATTAGGATTTGGAGCTAACCCTATATCTGGATTATTGATTATTATCTCACCCCCAATGATACTTCCTGTTGCTTCTATCTTGAGAGAAGCTCCGGTGTAATCCCCGAATTCCACATCTCCATTAGCACTAATAATTGGGTCATTGATACTTCTAAACGTTCCAGGTTCTCCAGCTAAATTAAGTATTGAAAAGCCACCCCCACTAG
>NZ_JBKHUP010000194.1:0-7369 GCF_046565525.1 Coleofasciculus sp.
TGGTAACAGGGGTTTGGTAACAGGGGTTTGGTAACAGGGGTTTGGTAACAGGGGTTTGGTAACAGGGGTTTGGTAACCAAACCCCTACGGTTGCTGGGGTTCGATGCGGATCAGTTGTCCATTGGCTTCATCGGTGAGAATGTATAATAGTCCATCAGGACTTTGGCGCACATCCCGCACCCGTTGACCGATATCGATGGATGTCTCATTGACCACATTACCGGATTCATCGATTTCGATATGACGGACATTCCGGGAAACTAGCCCCCCCGCAAATAAATCGCCTTGCCACTGGGGGACGCGATCGCTATCATAAATAACCAGACCCGATGGTGCGATCGCAGGAGTCCAGACGAATTTGGAATCGACCAGACCCGGACGAGACTGCTGATCAGAAATGATTCCTCCAGAATATTCGCGGCTATGGGTGACGAGGGGCCAACCATAGTTTTGACCCGCTTCCACCAGATTCAGTTCATCGCCACCTCTGGCGCCATGTTCACTAGACCAAATCCGATTAGTTTGGGAATCGAATGCGAGTCCCTGGATATTGCGATGTCCATAACTCCAGATGGCTGGATCAGCTTCTGGGGATTCGACGAAGGGATTGTCATTGGGTATTGTACCATCGTCGTTGAGGCGGATAATTTTACCTAAATGACTGCGGCGGTTCTGCGCCTGTTTACGGATTAAATCACCATCGAGTTGAACTGGTGGATTTCCCCCATCACCGATCGCGACTAACATGGTATCGTCAGGTAGCCATACAATGCGGGAACCGAAATGCTGTCCCCCTGATTTCAGTTGAGATACCTGGAAAATTACCTCTAAATCCTTGAGGGCGTTACCCTCCAATTTGGCACGGGCAACTCGTGTATGATTAGCTTGGCGCGTACCGTGGGAATAGGTGAGATAGACTAATGAATTCTCCGAGAAGCGGGGATGAAGGGAGATATCCATTAATCCACCCTGCTGCATTGCAAAGACTTCTGGTACTCCAGGGATGGGTGTGGGATCGAGTACCCCATCGCGGACAATTCGCAGTTGTCCTGATCGCTCTGTAATCAGTATGGCACCATCGGGTAGCCATGCCATTCCCCAGGGATGATCTAATCCTTCAACAAGGGTAGTTTTCTGGAAGCCTTGAGGTGTAGCGACGGGATCTGTCGCATCCTGGGATGAGGCTGAATCCACCGAGTCGGGTGGGGTTTGGGGAACGGTAGTGGTATTAGATGGGGGCGGGGTAAATGCACAACTGGTGAGGGTTACTAGCGCGATCGCACTCCCAGTTCCTTGGATTAGGCGAGGGATGTTGATAGTCATGGCGATTTTCCGTCTGGTGGTTAATTACTCTTGGTATAAGATTACAAATCTCGCATTTGTTGCTCCACACTAATCGCAATTTGCAGGGCTTCATCGAGCAAATAACCATACTGATCCGTTGGCGGATCAAGTTCTCCCGCAACCAAACTGGTTAAATTATTCTCTAGTGTAACCATCAATTCATCCGGTCGTGCCATTCCCCCTTGTTTCGTGCGAATAATTTCTATTTTCATCGCTTGCAGCAAACTATTTTTAGTCATTCGTAACGTCCGCAACACCTTTTCCGCTTCTAAGGAATTATCCCCTTGACAGTTTTTTTCCGTGCGACTCAGTTGATTCAGCATGGCTAGGGATTTAACCACACGATTGTACTTATCCACTTGGCGTAGCAACTTAGCTACAGACTTCCAATGTTTTGCCTGATTCACCAGCCAAATATTCGCTAATACTAAAATCAAAACTGACCCAAAAAAAAACAAGAGAAAGACGTTGGCAATGTCCGCCCCATCACTTGGCAAATTACCCGATCGCTTCACCGCCAGAAACCCCACAGGCATAACAAAAATCAGAATTAGACCCAAACTAAAGACCTCAATAAACAGCAGCGATCGCAGGTGTTGGGAGTTACGCCAAAATAAGCCCCGGTAAACCGTTGTGGCTAGCCCCGCACTCAGATCTAACCCGGCACTTTGCTCTAATTCGGTTGGAGTAATCGGCAATTCGGCTAAATTATTCAGCATAAAATTATCTCCCGAAGTCATTGATTTTTTCTGCTTAACTTAAGCCTAAAGCGTGAGTCAGAGTTTTCCAAATATGCACATAGAAATTACTCTCTAAAGGACGAAACAGCGCAAAGTCTTTTCCCGGCGTGCCAAAAAAGGGTCGCAGTGACCAACCCAACTGACTGCCAACAAAACCGTAGAGAAATAACCAAGCTTGCACAACCTTAAGATTACGGGATTTATCCGTATCTTGAGAATGAGAATGCAGCAATTTCATGCTTTGGTAGAAAAACTGAATACCGATCACGCCAGTTAAGGCAAAAATGACCACATTGAGTAACTTGAAAAACTCGTAATCATTCACCGAGAGCAGGAAAAACAAGACCACAGGAACAAATGCCAAAAGCATGACACTGATCACTGACGTGGTGGCTAAGAGCAACACTAAATATTGGCGAAAGTTGCGCTGTGAACCCGTCACCACCTCGAAAATATATAAACTGGGCAGACAAACCAGCAGTGTGATTAAATAAAGACCGGGTAACTTAATCGCTGAACTAATCGCCTGCAGCCAATGACTCGACGCCCCAATCACCAAGCCGTACAACGCGATAAACGAAGCGCTACACACTAATAATGAAACAATTTTACTATCGAGTCCGATTTTCTTCTCAACCTCGGTCAGAAACGTCTTGCGATCGCGTAAAAAAGACATCAAACTGGCAAAGTGATTCATCCTATCCTCCAGGTATACCCGTCGCATCTCTACATTCCTCGACTATAGCAGGAGTTTAATGGGCGTAGGGGTGCATGGCGTGCGCCCATAAAATCGACAAATCTATCCCACAATTTTATCTGTGTCAGTCCAGTAGGAATATTTTTTATCAATGACGATATTGTAGGGGCGCATGGCGTGCGCCCATAAAATCGACAAATCTATCCCACAATTTTATCTGTATCAGTCCAGTAGGAATATTTTTTATCAATGACGATAGTGAACATTGTGCAGGAGTTAGGGCGGGTTTACTTACATCTAGGTGAGGAAAAAAACCATAGTCGTCAAACCCGCGCCTACACAATCAAAACCTTCTCCTTCAGCTAGTCGTGGGAAAATGTACGACAATGATAGAAGTGTCTTGCTGTGTTCGTGCGATCGCCTCCGGTTCTCCTCCCAATGTAGGAATCGCCAAAAGGTAACTGGGATGGGTACTTGCCGTCAAAATCAATAAATCATGACGTTGCACCATCCGCGACACATTCTGCACAAAATTCCCCCGCACCTGTACCAACCCACTCGTACTTGCCAACCCCCACTCTTGCGGCTGACAGTCAAACTCACCCACTCCCGTCACCACAATCACCAATCGAAACGTCGCTTTCAACGCCGCCGCTAAAGTTTGCGCCAACATCACCGTCGGTTTAAACGTCACCGATACCGTCTCCTGATCCGTCGCCGCCAACACCACTCGTGCAGTATTCTCAATCGGCTGGGAAAATCGGGCAATTAATACCGGAACCTGAGAGCGCCAGATAACATTATCAATCACACTGCCAAAAAAGCTCTCACGAGTCGTGGAAAACCCCTTCCAGCCACAAATAATCAACGTCGCATCCCGTTCCGCCGCCGTGCGAGTAATCCCTCGGTCAATCGTATCATCCACCCGCCCAATCGGTTCCACCTTAGTTACAGCCCCATGGGCAATTCGTTCAGCCACCGCTAAAAGTTGGCTTTGCAGCATCTTCGCCTCTGGGGAAATAGGTCCCGTTTTATCAGATAAAACATGCAGCGGAAGTAACGTTCCCTGCGCCGTTTTCGCCAAAATTAACGCCAATTGCAATAAATTATCTTCCGTCTTCGGATTCGCCACCGGAACTAACACCCGCCTTGCCAAAGATGGCGTTTTTGGAGCATTTTCCTGCTCCTGTTGTCCGTGGGGTTTCACCTGTTTTCCCCAGCGTTCGGTAATCCAAGGAGACGCCACACAGGTGACTAAAATCATGGCAATAATCCCATTTACCGTCAACTGATCCACCAGTTTAATTTGGTATGCTACTGTAATCGCCGCCAGAGTAGACGCCGCCTGTGCCATAGACAAACCAAACATGACCATAATACTCGGAAACTGAAACCCAAACAGCTTCCCTGGTGCCCAAGCCGCGCCAAACTTACTCGCCATTTCCGCGCCAATCATCACCAACGCCACTAAAATCGATTTCGGCTGCTTGACTAAAATTAACGGGTCAATTAACATGCCCACAGAAATCAAAAAGAATGGCACAAATAAGGTATTACCAATAAACTGAATCCGATTCATTAACGGACTCAATTGGGGAATAATTTGGGTAATCGCGATTCCGGCTAAAAATGCGCCAATAATCGGTTCAATCTCAATTAATCCCGCCGTGTATGACACGACAAACAACGTCGCCAGGACAAAAATAAACTCCGCCCCTTCATCATGTCCAAATCGGTGAAAGAACCAGCGCCCTAGTTTCGGCACGCCCCATAACGTCGCCACCGTATAGATAGTAAGGGCGGGAATCAGAAACAACCAGAACCCTAGCGTCAGATTTCCCCCATGGGCTTTCACCACCACCGCCAAAACTAAGAGTCCCAAAACATTAGTAATTAGTGTTCCTCCCAAGGTTGTGGTTACCGTCTGCGTCCGCATTAATCCCAACTTAGTTAGGATAGGTAATGCCAAAAGTGTATGAGTGGCAAAACAAGATGCGACTAGAATCGACGCCAGCCAACTATATCCCAGAAGTAACATCGCCACCGTACCCAGAATCATCGGTAAAGAGAACGTGGCTAAACCAAAAATTGCCGCTTTATCGGCATTATATTTCAAGTCATCTAAACTGGTTTCCAACCCCGCCATAAACATTAAAAACAACAGTCCCACCGTTCCCAAGAGGACGATAGTACTATCCCGTTCCAATAAACCCAAAACATTGGGTCCGACAATCACACCCGCTAGAATTAAGCCGACAATACCCGGAAGTCGCAACCGTTCAAACAAGAGTGGCGCGACTAACATAATTGCCAAAATGGTTAAGAAGACGGCAACGGGGTCAGTAATCGGACTCGGCAGTAGAGCAACCGCACTCAGGCTAGGATACATCATAGAGGAAGACGTGTTTTGAGGGTGTAGGGGCGGGTTCCACGACTCATGTTTTTGGTGACCCTGATGTCACTAAACCTGCCCTATCTGAATTATGAATGATCAATGATAAAACGGATTAGGTGACAAATAACATCGCTGGTTTCTTAACAAAGAACAAATGACCAAGGACGATTAGTATGGCATATAGTGACTTCAAAACTCTATCTCAAGTTAGAGAATCCTTTGAGTTAATTATTACCCCTGTGCTTTTGGACGTGCGGCGACACTTTGGGTTTAAAATTGGCTTTTTCTCTGGGTCAGAGTTCAATGTTGCTCCTGACGCTGGCTTAAATGGATATTGTGATTATATTCTGACCGCTTCCCCAGAATCTTATGAAATTCGGACTCCCGTTCTCACCCTAGTGGAAGCCAAGAATGAAAGCATTAAGTCAGGTTTAGCACAGTGTATTGCCGAAATGATTGCCGCTCAACTGTTTAACCAAAGCAACGAGGAGCCAAGGGAGAGTATTTATGGGGCGGTAACTACAGGAACGGATTGGAAATTTCTCAAGTTAAGCGATAAGAGGGTTTTTATTGATAAACGCGACTATTTTATTAATGAGGTGAGCCGGATTTTGGGAGTTTTAGCTATGCCCTTTAAGGGTATTCTGAATTGTTGATGAGCATTTTTATATCGATATCCTGAGTGCTATTGGTTTCATCTTGAGTCTCGGTGTTCCTGTCTTCGGGAATCAGTTGATCGGGAGATGTTCGAGAGGTATCCTGGTTAGGAGTAGAGTGCAAAGATGTCACGCGATCGCTCATCGCTAAAGCTACCTCTGGAATCACCCAGGAACTGCAAATCGCGGCGGTTAAGCCTAAGCTGTTTGCCATTTAAACTTTAATATCAATAAGGACGAAATTCTTGTAGTGCGAGCATCTTGCTCGCTACCCATTCCCAACTTAAATGCGTGACAGCTTAGTTGCATTTGGGTGCAACGGAAACGATATAATCATATTTACCCTGATTAAATAGTTGAAGAATTATGACTCTGAGATTTATTAGCCCCAAAACTGACTTTGCTTTCAAGAAAATATTTGGGTCAAACGACAGCAAAGATATCTTGATTAGCTTTTTAAACGCCTTGATTTATGACGCCAATCCTGTGATTCAGGATTTAGAAATCATTGACCCTTATAATCCCAGAGATGTCGTTGATCTCAAAGATAGCTATCTAGATGTCAAAGCCTTACTAGATAATGGGTCAAGAGTCTTAATTAAAATGCAGGTACTCAACGTGGCGTGCTTTGAGAAGCGCGTCATTTATAACCTGACCAAAACTTATGCGAATCAACTCAAGTATGGGGAAGGATACTCTTATATTAAACCCGCTATTGCCTTAACTATTACTGATTTCCCTATGTTTAACCAAACTCAACGGTTCCTGACACGCTTTGGCTTAAAGGAAACACAGGAGTTGTTTGATTATCCTGATCCGGAAATCGAGTTAATCTTTGTGGAATTACCCAAATTTACTAAAACTCTGGATGAATTAGACAGTTTAACGGATAAATGGATTTACTTTATTAAAGAAGCTCCCAGCTTGGAAGTGATTCCACCCACATTTAGTCAACTTCCAGAACTGGATAAAGCGATGAATATAGCGAATCAAGCGAATTTAAGTGTAGAGGAATTGGAAAAATTGCGTAAACAAGAAATGTTTCTCGAAGACCAACGGGGATTTATTATTCAGGCAGAGCAGGATGGATTAGCCAAAGGCTTGGAGCAAGGATTAGAACGAGGCTTGGAGCAAGGATTAGAGCAAGGATTAGAGCAAGGATTAGAGCAAGGATTAGAGCAAGGATTAGAGCGAGGGCGTCGAGAGGAAGGAATCCGATGGACATTACGTTTACTGGAGCGGCAGTTTGGCTTAATTGCTCCAGAAATTCTTAACCAGATTCAAAACTTATCGTTTGAACAAGTCGAACATCTAGGAAATGATGTTTTAGGGTTCAATAGTTTAGAGGACTTATTAAACTGGCTACAAGAAAATGGATAGATTGTTACGATTAAATCGGGCGCACGTCGGTGCGCCCCTACAGGTTCCCCTAACTTTTCACTGGAAGTCTAGAAACCTGAGTGCAACCAAAAAGTTGTAGAGACGTTGCATGCAACGTCGGGGCGGGTTTAGTAAAATCTGGGTGCAACCGAAAAGA
>NZ_JBKHUP010000195.1:0-7244 GCF_046565525.1 Coleofasciculus sp.
CCGACAGGATGGATACAGTTATGCCGAGTTTTCAACCTTTGTCCACAGAATCACCGATTAGAGGCAACGCGATCGCGCTGATATCTGATATCTGACACCCCTTGGCTCAATCCCCAAATTGGACAAGGGCAATACAACTCTATTATTTATGTTTATGGCTGATTAGCCTTGCCTACCCTATATCAAATCACCATACCCACAAACCTTGCCCAATCTGAGTTACAAGGTTAATCACAAC
Organism: Coleofasciculus sp.; assembly: GCF_046565525.1. Taxonomy (NCBI): domain Bacteria; kingdom Bacillati; phylum Cyanobacteriota; class Cyanophyceae; order Coleofasciculales; family Coleofasciculaceae; genus Coleofasciculus; species Coleofasciculus sp. The sequence continues at coordinate 239 of NZ_JBKHUP010000195.1, forward strand.
AAAATCAATTATGGCGGATCTTCCCAACAAACCGTGGACAATTTCATCAGCAGACCTATTTAAGAAACTAGATGTTTCTGCCGATGACGGACTCTCTGACGCCGAGGTGCAGCAGCGACGTGAACAATATGGCGCTAACCGTCTCAAAGAAGCTCAGCGTCGCGGACCATTACAAATCCTGATCGAACAGTTCAAAAGTCTGGTGATTGGGATTCTCGCCATTGCGGCAATTTTATCCTTTGCCTTTTCTCAGTGGATTGAGGGGATTGCTATTGTTTTTGCCATCTTAATTAACGCCGCCATTGGCTTTTTCATGGAATACCAAGCCGTGCGTTCCATGGAAGCGTTGCAAAGTCTGAGTAGCAGCAAAGCAAAAGTGCGCCGCCAAGGACAGATGCAAGAGATTGACGCGGAAAACTTGGTGCCCGGAGACATGGTACTCCTAGAAAGTGGAGATATGATTCCGGCTGATCTGCGCCTGACAGACTCCTCCCAAATGCAAGTAAATGAGTCCTCCCTCACGGGTGAATCCGTTCCTGTCAGCAAAACCACAGAACCCATAGAAGGGGATGTGGAACTTGCAGATCGCACTAATATGCTGTTCAAAGGCACCGCCCTGAGTCGTGGTTCCGGGGAAGGGCTAGTTGTAGCAACAGGAATGCAGACAGAATTAGGTCACATTTCTGAGTTAGCCCAAGAAGCCAGCACGGAGGAACGTACCCCCCTAGAAAAACGGCTGAACCAACTGGGACGTCGTTTGATTTGGGTCACTCTAGTTATTGTCGTCCTGATTGCCATTTCCGGCATTATCGTGGGCAAAGATATTCGCCTGATGGTGGAAACCGCCGTCGCCCTAGCTGTAGCCGCGATTCCCGAAGGATTGCCGATTGTCGCCACCATTGCTTTGGCGCGAGGAATGTGGCGTATGGCAAAGCGTAACGCCTTGATTAATAAACTAGCGGCGGTGGAAACCCTAGGGGCGACTAGTGTTATTTGTACCGATAAAACCGGAACTTTAACCGAAAACCGGATGACGGTGAGTCATATTGTCCTCGACTCCGGTGATGTTGAAATTAGTGGTGAGGGATTAGAACCCGAAGGGAAGTTCACCCAAGACAATAAAACCCTCAAACCCTTAGAGCATGACATTCTCCGCTTCGCCTTAGAAGTTGGCGTCTTATGTAATAATGCGGCATTGCAACCGGAAGACTCCAATGAAAGCCGAGTTGTCGGTGATCCAATGGAAGTTGCTCTGTTAATTGCTGGGGCAAAAGCTGATCTCCAGCGTGAAGAATTATTAGAAAAGATGCCCGAAGTGCGGGAAGAAGCGTTTGATCCCGACACCAAAATGATGGCGACGCTGCACAAAAGCAATGGTAATTATCGCTTTGCCGTTAAAGGCGCACCGGAAGCCGTCTTAGAGAACTGTACCCGTATCTTAACCCCAGAGGGTGAAAAAGAACTCCGCGATCGCGACTTTTGGAAGCAACGCAACAATGACCTCGCCGCGCAAGGGTTACGGATTCTGGCATTGGCACAAAAAACGGTGGATAGTGAAGATGCTCAACCCTACGAAGACCTAACCTTTTTAGGCGTCGTTGGCTTACTTGATCCCCCCCGCCAAGATGTACGGGCGGCAATTGAGGAATGTCAAAACGCGGGAATTCGGGTAATTATGGTGACAGGGGATCAACCCGTAACCGCCCGAAATATTGGTTTCGCTGTGGGCTTAACCGATAATGAACAAGCGGATGTGGTGCAGGGGAAAGACTTAAAAAGCCCCAAAGAATCCTCTCCCGAGGAACGTGAACGCTTAGTCAAAACCCCGATTTTTGCCCGGGTATCTCCAGAACAAAAATTGAACCTGATTACCTTGCACCAAGACGCCGGGGCAATTGTGGCAATGACGGGGGATGGGGTCAATGACGCCCCCGCCCTACAAAAAGCGGATATTGGTGTCGCCATGGGACAACGAGGCACCCAGGTGGCAAAAGAGGCGGCGGATATGGTGCTTCAGGATGATGCCTTTTCCTCCATTGTCGCGGCGGTGGAACAGGGGAGAGCGATTTTTAATAATATTCGTAAGTTCACGGTTTATCTGCTGTCGGGGAATGTCGGTCAAATTATTGCAGTCACCGCTACCTCGTTAGTGAATGTTCCCTTACCGATCTTGCCCCTGCAAATCTTATATCTGAATATCATTAATGATGTCTTTCCCGCCCTCGCCCTTGGTGTGGGTGAAGGATCTCCCACTCTCATGGAACAACCCCCTCGTGACCCCAAGGAGTCGATTATAACTAGACGTCACTGGTTCGCGATCGTGGGATATGGGCTAATCATCGCCGCGCCTGTTCTGGGTTCCTTTTACCTCGCATTCAACTGGTTAGGACTGGAAAAAAATCAAGCTGTTACTATTTCCTTTATGACTATTGCCTTTTCCCGGTTGTGGCATGTCTTCAATATGCGCGATCCTGGAGCAGGTGTACTGGTTAACGAAGTCACCCGCAATAAATACGTCTGGGGTTCCCTCATCCTTTGTACTGGATTCCTCGTCGCTGCCATTTATCTACCTATCCTCTCCGATATCCTGCAAACTCATGCCCCTAGTCTTCAAGGTTGGTTACTCATCCTGGGAATGAGTTTAGTTCCCTTAGTCATTGGGCAAATTGCCAAAATTATCGCCAAGTAGGGGTTTGGTTACCAAACCCCCGTGAAATGACTGACGATGAAATATGCCTCTTGAGGTAGATGTCAGCCCTAACGCTGCTATCCTAGGCTAAAGTGTTAAACCAGAAACTGAAAAATACTCAAAATAATGTGAAATTCACAAAAACTGTTTTTCAGATTTATCGGCACATTCACACACATAAAACTGGGAAACTAGGACATTAAATTGTCCCCAACCGTAACCTGAAACACAAGGAGAATAGGATGCCCAACAATACAGAATTCTTAGAAAAAGTCCAAAAGCAGGCTCACTTAGAAGACATCTACGACGCCCGCGATGTTACTGAAGTAGTGTTCCGCACCATGCGCGACTTAATGAACACAGATGCTTCAGATCGGGTAGAATCAGAATTGCGTCAAAACGATGACCCTGTACCGACTCCAGCCGAAGAACAGCAACAAGAAATTGCCGATCTTTGGAAAGATACCAATCCAGTTGTCAGCTTTCTGAGTCGAATTCGTCCCCCTCTCAATTTTGATGCTGATACCTTCTTGTTTCGCATCCGTCAAGAAGCCAGCTTGCCCAAAGGGGTCAGCCCAGAAACCGTGGTCACAGCTATCTTTTCCGCAACAAAAGACGAGTTGTCTCAGGAACGAATCAAAGAAATTGCTAGCTTTTTACCGCCTAAAATTCAGCAAATGTGGCAGCAAGCGTAGGGGTTTGGTAACCAAACCCTTAGGATGGGGCTTGAAACCCATTAATTCCGGTCATTTTTCATTTGTTTGAATGTGTAGGGGCGGGTTTTACCAATAACGCTGCGGTTCAAAGCACTAACTGACCTAAACCCGCCCCGACCAAGTCCGAGAATTTTGAATATTTAGGGAGAGGTCAAATCGGTAGTCAATTACCGTCGCACATCGGTTACGCGCCAACTCAGCTTGAAATTGAGCCAGAAATTCAATACCGTGACCGCCGCGATCGCGATTAACTTGGCAACATATTCATTAATACCAAAAACATTAAACAACAAATTCACGAGCGAAACATTGAGAAAGAGTCCAGCTAAACAGATCACATTGAACTTCAAAAATCGTTTAAACCGCTTGCGCCATCCCCGTTGATGTCGAGAAATATCGCCAAACGTCCATAAATCATTCCACAAGAAATTGTTGAGAATCGCGACTTCGGCTGACAAAACAGCACTGGTCGTTAGTCCCAATTCTACCTGCTCTCGCAGCAGATAAAAGATCGTCATATCCACAAACACTCCACTGAAGCCGACCAAACCAAAGCGAAGGAATCGACCAATAGGTCCTAGAGATAAACGTAAGCGCAGTAAGTGTTGTAAATACTCTACATACTGTTTCCAAGTAACCTTACTTTCACCCGCTTGACGCTCTTGAAAGACATAACCCACTTCCCCAATCCAAGGGACTCTTCCTCGACCCAAGACTTCAATTAAAATTTTGTACCCTAGAGGACTCAGAGGGCGACCGACTAAACATTGACGGCGCACCATAAAATAACCACTCATAGGGTCAGAAACACGTCCGACAACTCCGGGAAGTAAAATTAACCCAATGGTCTGAGCGCCACGAGATAAAAATCGGCGGATAATACTCCAATCACTGACGCCACCGCCTTCAACGTGGCGACTAGCAACGGCTAAATCTGCTCCCCGTTGGATCTCACCCCATAGCTGCAATAACAGTTCTGGGGGATGCTGGAGATCAGCATCAATCACACCCAAAACCTCTCCCCGCGCAACTTGCCATCCTCGGATCACGGCGGTAGACAGCCCCCTTTCATCAATCCGCCGCATGACTTGTAACTGAGGATAATCCGCCGTGAGTTCCAGCGCCACTTTCCATGTGTCGTCCGGACTATTGTCATCCACGACAATCAGTTCATAATCCCCCGCCAGTTGTGAATCGAGTAATTGGCTTAATTGTTCAACAATCTGGGGAATATTCTTCGCTTCTTTGTAAGTGGGAATAATGAGGGAAAATCGCAGAGGACGTTCTTCCGTTGTGGATAAGAAAGTAGTTAAATCCGAAACCACAAAAGAACCGGACGGAACAGAGATCAGCGAATTCGCGGGATTGATACTCATGGGCTGTTGTTCAATTTTGACTCAAGCGGCTTGATCGGATAGAGGACTGATTTGAGAATTCATCCTTCACCGTTCAGAACTTTGATAGAGGTGAAGGGTAAATTGGTCTTCTTCCATTGTTCCCACCAGTGGCTGTGTTTCTATCAATTGGTATTGGGATTTTAAAGTGGTTTGGATGTTTTGTTGAAACTTGAGTTTTTCTGCTTCTGTTTTAGGTTTTGACCAAACGGGATCGCCGCTATCTAACCAAATGACGCGAGAAAAGTTGCCCGTTTGAGTATTCAAGGTTTTCTCTAACACCGGAGCCAATTTCGCGGGGGCTTGCGCCAGTAAGGTTACGGGCAGATCTGAGGGAATATAATATGCCAAACGGAGGACGTGACCCCAAGCCTGAGAGTTCATGACGATTAAGGTGGGAGTGTTGGGTTCTTGCTCGATGATGTCGGCGATTTGATGGAACATCCTGCGATCGCGTAATGTGAAATCCCCGATACTGAGCACCAGATAGAACCCTAACACTAAAGCGGCGGCGAGGGGTCGCCATTTTCCCATTGTCCGCTCAATCCAAGCGGCGATTAAGAGCAGGCATCCGGGTAAAATAAAGATCATCGATCGCCCCCAGCCAAAGCCAACGGTAAACTGACCTTTGAGAATATCAATCGTTAACGCCAAGACAAGGGGAAAAATCCCCAAGAGCAACGCCACACCCAAAACCCGGTAGTGATGCTGACGCCACAGACTTATACTACAGACAACTAGGAGTGCGATCGCGCCTACCCCAGCGACAGTAGTACTCACCAGGGGCAAACTGGTAGCCCAATCTCCCAATACTAAATGAATTCCTAGGGTTTGTATCACCCCTTCTAGGTGTTTCCACACCGTTTCCATCCAGGTTTGAATTGCTCCAAACCGCTCTAAATCAGCATTCCGTAGCTGTTGTCTGGTTCCCCACCATACCCAGGGAATCGTTAATGTGATCCCCGCCGTAAACCGTAGTCCATGTTGCCACCAATGTTGCCGATCTAACCATAAAACTAAGACAACCAAGGCGGCAATAAAAAAGGCGAAGTAATAAAAAGTCAGGAAACCTGCGGCGATTGAACCGATGAAGACCAGATTCCATAAGAGTTTAGTGTATTTACCCGTACTCTCACTATCCTTGTGTTCCTTGTCCTGAAACGTCTTTTTGGGTTCAATCAATTCTAACGCCGCCCAAGCACTGAGAATCACCCACAGCAGCAGCGGACCATACATGCGTACATTGAGCGAGTGAAAGAGATAATAAGTATTAGTGCCTAAAAGAGCAGCTAATAACAAGCCCCCTTGATGACCCAGCAAACGACGACCTAAACCATAGGCGCTACCGATTGCACCGATACTGAATAGAGCGCCCAAGCTGCGCGTGGCGGCGACACTATTACCGAACAGTCGCAACCAAAGATGTTGACCCAGAAAAAATAGAGGCGGATGGGGTTCACCGGCTAATCCTTGGAGTAATTTTTTCAGGGTGGCTGGGATAGCACCGATACCGTTTTCTACAGGTAAACTTAGCAGTGGTGTATAGTCGGCTAAGGTAACAGGCAACTCCTTCGGCGTGGAATAGGAAGTTTTTTGACCCGTAGACAGCAGCAGGGACAATACCTCGTCGTACCAAAATTCTCGGCTACTTAGGTTAATTACCCTTAACAGCACCGCGATCGCAATCACGATCAGTAATGCCCAAGAAAATGTCCGGGAGAGTTTAGACAGGGGGAAACTTCGGCTCATCAGAGAGGGCGACAGAACAAGAGTAGGTTCTTTGCCAGTTTAAAACAGCTTGGCAACCTTTTTCTTCAGCTACATTAATCTTGACAAAAAGGGCGGGAGTGCAACATATCCTTGCGGGGAGTTTGTCGTGCGATCGCCCTGTAACTCGCCTGATTTGGCAATATAGCAAGGAATTAAGACTGATCCCCCTTCCGTCCCCCTTCAGAAGGGGGAGAGCAGAAGTTGCTTCGCTTTTTGTTTCATGGGGGAGACCAGAGGATGCGGGAGCTTTTTTTGCACGGGGGAGACCAGAAGTTACTTCGCTTTTTCTACTCCGGGGAAGCCAAAGGAGACGGGAGCATCTTGCTCCCTACTAGTACCCAATTTAAATGCATGAGAGCTTAAGCGTACTTTTTTCTCTCTAATATCCTCCGAACCTGTGAGCCACTTAACTGAATTCCTGTTTTTTCTTCTAAATA
>NZ_JBKHUP010000196.1:0-7041 GCF_046565525.1 Coleofasciculus sp.
GTGGGGGGGGGGGGGGTGGGGGGGTTGTGGGCGCTGGGGGTCGTGGGCGGGGTGTGAGGTGTGGGAGGGGGGGGGGGGGGGGGGGGGGGGGGGAGCGGGGGGAGCTGGGGAGGCAATGATACATTTTCCCTGATAGCGGTGCAAGGGTATGAAAGGGTTTTACCCTATTTCCTTGAATATGATCCAATGTCCATGCTACTCAAAGCCTTGATAGATAAGGGTTTTGCCGTTATGCAGCAAGCCCTAACCCAATCACCTGTTCATCCCATTGTCTTTTAACCAATTTGATAATTCTTCTACACTATTGAAGTCTAAAACATCATCTCCTAGATGTTCCAATTGTTCAAAAGATAAATTTTGAATCTGGTTAATGATTTCTGGAGACATTGACCCAAACTGTCGCTCCAGTAAACGTAATATCGCTCGGATTTCTCCCTCTCGACGCCCTCGTTCTAATCCTTGCTCTAATCCTCGCTCTAATCCTCGCTCTAATCCTCGCTCTAATCCTTGCTCTAATCCTTGCTCTAATCCTTCTGCTAATCCATCCTGCTTTGCCTTAATAATAAAACCTCGTTGGTCTTCGAGAAACATTTCTTGCTTACGCAATTTTTCCAATTCCTCTACACTTAAATTCGCTTGATTCGCGATATTCATGGCTTTATCCAGTTCCGGAAGTTGCCTAAACGTGAGTGGAATGACTTCCAAGCTGGGAGCCTCTTTAATAAAGTAAATCCATTTATCAGCTAAACTGTCTAATTCATCAAGGGTCTTAGTAAATTTGGGTAATTCCACAAAGATTAACTCGATTTCCGGATCAGGATAATCAAACAACTCCTGTTTTTCCTTTAAGCAAAAGCGCGTCAGGAATCGTTGAGTCTGGTCAAACATTGGGAAATCGGTAAGGGTTAAGGCAATGGCTGGTTTAAGGTGAGAATATCCTTCCCCATATTTTAATTGATTCGCATAAGTTTTGGTCAGGTTATAAATGACGCGCTTCTCAAAGAACGCCACATTGAGTACCTGCATTTCAATTAACACTGTTGAGCCATTATCCAGCAAAGCTTTGACATCTAGATAGCTATCTTTGAGATCAACGACATCCCTGGGATTATAGGGATCAATGATTTCTAAATCCTGAATCACTGGATTGCTTTCATAAATCAAGGCATTTAAAAAGCTAATCAGAATATCTTTGCTGTCGTTTGACCCAAATATTTTCTTGAAGGCAAAGTCAGTTTTTGGGCTAATAAATCTCAGTGTCATAATTTCTCAATACTTTAAATTCCAACGCCGCTTGAAAACTGACTTTATCCGGATTATCCAGTCATTCAATATAGCGACGAATTACCGTTGATCTCGATCCACCCCGCACCCCTTCCAATTCCTCACGCCAACTTGATGTATCATTCATTTCTTGGGCGAGAAATGCAAGGGAAAATCGTGGGAGAACCCTCTTTGATAATTTAGCGATCGCGACCCTTATAAAGATTTGCAAACAAAACTTGACTCAAGGGAGTTGATCAGCGAAACTACAGACAAGAGCGTAATACGTCTGTTTTCACTGTATTACGTCAGTTGTGGTTAACTCGACTAGGCTGATTTATCCAAAATTAGCTGGAAGCTGAGATGGAACAGCATGTCTTGCCCAGAAATACTGTCCCCATCCAGGCAACCTGCGAGATTGGTTGATGCGAGCCTATTGATGAAGGATAACCTCTGCTATACCGTTTGCACCTCCTCAATTATTTCGAGTGTGTCTCCCTTTTGGTGACCGGTATGGTAAGCAGCGAGGAGAATTTGGCTGGTTTTGCCCCAGGCGATCGCACCTGTAGCATCAATCGCGATCGCACCTAAATCCCGCCGATTCTCCTTTGCTTCTTTTATGGAACGTGCCATGGCATCGGCTAAGGATAAACCGTCGGTGACGCGCACCACAACCCGTGCGGCGAAGCATTCATCAATGATATCTTCACCAATGCCGGTACAGCTTACGCCGGCTTTCAGGTTGGCGTAATTCCCCGCAGGCATTGCCGAATCACTGACCCGACCAATCCGTTCAAACCCTTTCCCGCCGGTCGATGTACCCGCCGCCAAGCATCCCTGACTATCTAACGCGACTACCCCAATCGTGCCCCGTCCGGCTTCCGAGGAAAGGAGTTCAGGTTCGCTAACCACATCCGCCATCGCCCGTTCAAAGTTGTCCTGTCTCTCCTGTAGCCACTCCTGTAATCGTTTCTCGGTTAACGGGTTGTAAATGGGTGCATTCACTTCCCGCACCAGTTCCGCCGCTCCATAATCCGAGAGGACGCGATCGGGACAATCTTGCAAAATCTTCGCCAACTCGATGGGATTTTTGATCCGCGATACATTAATCACACCACTAAAGCGCTGATATTTACCATCCATCAGCGATGCACTCATGCGAATCTGTCCATCAGATTGCAATACCGAACCCGTTCCGGCATTATAGCGAGGTTCATCTTCTAGGAGTTGACAGCCTCGAATCACTGCTTCACGGGCATTTGCACCGGCTAATAACAGAGCATATATCTCATCGAGTATTTTATAAAGAGAATCGCGCACCGCTTGGGTGGCGTCTTTGGTTTTCAGGGCGCTTCCTGCACCACCATGGATAATTAATTTGGGTTGCATCGAATTCACGAACCTCCTTTTATGGCTTAAGACAGTTAACTGGCTTGGGATTTGCGTCGGCGACAGCGTTCCGAGCAGAACTTCACATTATCCCAGCATTTTGCCCATTTTTTGCGCCAAGTAAAAGGACGTTCGCAGACGGGGCAGATTTTAGTCGGTAGATCTGACTTAGAACGAACTCGTGCCATCTTGGGTTAAGGAGCCTTATAAGGTTGAAATCATTGTACATTTTGAAGTTGTCAGGCTGGCATTTTTCTCAAAACACATCACATCTTCCCTAGCCCGACATCGATCTGAGGAAGGATTTTGTTATCAATGATACAAAGTATATTTAATTAGCGACTATAATCGACCGTCTTTTGAGGACTCAATGTTGAAGAGTGACTTTTATTGGTTGACACCAGCCACAACCAAGAAAATTTTAGCAGTGATCTTCATCTGTGTATTCTCTGGAGCCGGATGCAGCATCCAAAAGATACAAGCAACTGACGTGCAGGGACAAGAACCTCAAATAGTGGGCTGGGTCGAGAAGGGAAAGATTACTGGTGTATCAGAAGAGATAAAATTCAAGCTCGATACAGGTGCAACAACCTCTTCGATTAACGCTGAAATAATAGAACAACCTGATCAAGAAACAGAATCAGGTGGAATGATTAAGTTCCGCTTTACCGATGAAGACCGAGTGACAAAAACCTTTGAACTTCCAATTGTGAGATGGGTTCGCATCGAAAGCCGCACCAAAGATTATATCCGTCGTCCAGTAGTCCGAATGAAAATCTGTGTTGCGGGTCAGTGGATTGAGGAAGAAGTAAACCTGGCTGAGCGAGACGATTTCAACTATTCAGTTTTAATCGGACGCAATATGCTTTCCGCCGGGAAGTTAGCCGTTGATTCATCGGCGACATTTACTCAAGAGCCATCCTGTCCCACAGAGGAGGCAAAACAGTGAATCGCACGTTTAAAGCTTTGCTCCTGACATTATTTTTGGCGGCGATTGGTTTAAGTATTTTTATTCACAAGCTGATCGCTTCAGATGTGCCACTCTTACCTAATCAGGCGTTTAAAAGTTGGTATATTGAGGCAAAAATATCCTTCGTTTCGCAACCCTCTCCCCTCATGGAGGAAGAGTTACCGACTACCGTTAAATTTCATCTTCCCCAAGATTCCCAACGCTATAACATTGTTGAAGATGATTTTGTTAATGAAGGATTTACTCGCGAAATCGAAACGGATAAAAAGTCAGCCAATCGTCTAGCTGTCTTCACGAAGCAGGATAGTAATGATGTTAGTGACTTTATATTTTATCGAGCTAATATCAAACGAAAAGCTGGACTAGATCCGATTGAGAAAGACGTACCAATTTCCGGACGGCGGCTCGTTGATAAGCAGATGATTAGGTTTGGCGAAAACACCGAGAGAGCTAAGGATAACCTACAGGAAAATCTGCCCGTTACTGAGATTATCAATTTGATTCAGGAGGCTAACGCTAAGTCACGCGATCGCTTATCGTTCGTGCAAACCATCTATCAACTGGCTCTAAATCCAGAGGATATCCGGATTAAAGCGATAAGTCGCAATGTCAGAAAGCCAGACTCTACAGTACAGGTGGCGGCATTTTTGTTAGAGCGAGCCGAAGTTCCGGTACGAGTTGGTAATGGCATTTTCTTGAGAGGTGAAGAGGTTTACTCGACTGATTTTGTGGAGTGGTTAGAGGTGCGAGACGGCGATGAATGGCTGGTTTTTGATCCGTTAGATCAGAGTTTTAAAGCGCAAAACAGTTATCTAACCTGGTGGTATGGAACCGATCGCATTTTACAAGCTCAAGGTGCGAACCAGGTCGATTTAGAGGTCGTTGTTCAGCCGGATACGAATCAAGGACTAACGCAATCAATTTTGGATGACGAAAAGCCCAAGAATCCCTTTTTAGAATACTCGTTTCTCCGGCTACCTCTGGCGACTCGCTGCCATTTTAACAGCAACGGTATTGATCGTAGGTGGGCTAGCTGTTGTGATGGAAAGTTTCGACATTAGTTTGGGTTTATCCGTTTCGTTGTTCCCCATTGTTATTCTGGCGATGACAATCGAGCGGGCATCAGTCATGTGGGAAGAAAATGGCGCAACCGAAACTATAGTTGCCGGACTGGGTACAATTTTTGCCGCGATTCTCGGTTATTTATTTATGGTTAATGACTATGTGCAGCATTGGACATTTGTCTTCCCGGAACTGTTACTCGTGGTTCTTGGCATCACGATTTTGGTGGGACGTTACAACGGCTATAAGCTGATCGAGTATTTTCGCTTTATGTCACTCCAGAAACAGTTGAATCAAAATAAGGCATAACTTTAAATGTTTCCCTTTTTCGGCAAAAACCAGGGAATATTGGGGATTAATTCCCGGAATCTAGACTATTTGTTTCCCAATAATCCTCGTCGTCTTTATCGTCTGGCGGACTCGAAACTAGAAACAAAGAAAATGGCTCACAGCCTTGGCGTAGCCGTTCCTGAAACTTATGGGATGATTACGTTCCAAAATGAGGTAAAACACCTATCCAACATCGTCGGCGCTCGCCAATCTTTTGTGATAAAACCTGCTAGGGGTAGCGGCGGGGATGGCATCTTAGTAATTACAGCGGTGAACGATGAAGGCTATCATAAAGCGAGTGGTTCAATTTTGAAACCCGATGACCTGCACTATCACCTGTATAATATCCTGGGCGGCATGTTTTCGCTGGGAGGTCAAGGGGATGTCGCCATTATTGAATATGCGGTGCAGTTCGATACCGTTTTTGATGAAATTGCCTATCAAGGGGTTCCTGATATTCGCGTCATTGTTTATCAAGGGGTTCCGACAATGGCAATGTTACGCCTACCCACCCGGCTGTCTGACGGTAAGGCAAATTTACACCGAGGTGGCGTTGGGGTTGGTATTGATCTGGCGACAGGTAAAACATTAGCAGGTATTCAGAACAACCGCTATATTGACAATCATCCTGAAACCGGATATGCATTGTGCGATCGCACAATTCCCCATTGGCAAAGCATATTGGAAATGGCGGCTAAATTAGGGGATAAAACTGAGTTTGGCTATCTAGGAGTAGATATTGTTCTCGATCGCGAAAAAGGACCGCTTTTACTGGAAATCAACGCCCGTCCCGGATTGTCAATCCAAATTGCTAATCGAGAGGGACTGATACCGCGACTCAACGTGATTGATTGCGCTTTACCCAAACTCTCAGGTATCCCAGAAAAAATTGCTTTTGCCCAAGAAACATTAGCCTCAGGAAAGGCAAGACTATTTTTATCCAGTCAACTGAAAAATTCTATAAATGATCTCCCCAAGCGGAACGGAAACAGGCAGTTGCTTGGGGAGAAAATCAGATAATCTGAACCCAGAAGTTAGGCAACAGTTAAATCAACCTGGAAGGTTAAATCATCAAAATCATTGTCACCACCTCCATGCAAATCCTCAAAGCCAAAGGTGTTATCACCCAGTAGGCGAATGTGATCAACTTTATCAGGATTCGCACCCAAGTAGGCAAAGTAGGCAATGGGTTCTCCATAACCCAGGTACTGATTCGTTGAATTCTCGGTTAGCCATTCCTCCGTCGTGCCATTGGTAATAATATAAGGAGCGAGAAGACTTCCTCCCTGTAACTGGGTGTTAAACGTCACCATACCTCGATTCACATCGCTAACCACCCGTTGGTCAATGGCAGCTTGGGCATAACCCTCGTTTCTTGGGTGAATTAGTTGACCTGTCATTGGGTCTTTAACCGCCCCATCTTCATTTTCAATCACGTATAAGCCGACAGAATTATCAAAGCGAGCCTCACTCTTAATCTCGATAAAATTCGCCTCTACCGGACTGGTTTGTCCTCGTAAATCAATGAGTTCTTTTTCTCCTTGTAATTGAGTTCCTAAGACAGGAGACTCATTCGTTGGTTCACCTGTTAGGGTAAGACTATCGTTACCCTCTGCCATCGGGTTTTGCCCATTGAGAGTAAACTGATTGCTGTCCAACCGATCATTTTGGGGACTGAGTTGAGGCTTGGCATTGCCGTTATTCCTTGTCCCACGATTTACCGTTAAGTCAAAGACATCACTGATTTCGCCTCCATTACCATCATTAGCGGTGAGAGTAATCGAATTCGTGCCGACGGCTTTGTTGCGGGGATTGCCACTAATTAAACCCGTTTCCGGATTCAGGTTTAATCCTTTGGGTAAACCGATAGCCGAGTAGGTAAGGGAGTCACCATTGGGGTCAGTGAAATAGTCACTGATGTCTAAACTGTAAAATTGTTTGGTTTGAGCTGTTTGGTCAGCAATGGGAGAGAGTAACGTGGGGTCATTGTTAACCACAGGTGCGGCGGCGATATCGAGTTTAAACCC
>NZ_JBKHUP010000197.1:0-6792 GCF_046565525.1 Coleofasciculus sp.
TTGTTAATGATTGGGGGCTGATAAAAAGGGAGGCTCTAATTGAATGGGTCGTGCCATTTCCCTTTTCCTAAAAAAGCAGTTTCGGGATTAGCCAGCCTCGCTTCGTCCAACATTTCTTGTATCCGTTGGTCTCGTTCTGGTTCTTTTTCCTCTGCTTCATCCCCATCCTCCAATTCATCCCTGACTGACACGGCTGGTGCGGTATTAGCAGAAGCGGGTGGCTGTTTTGGGGAAGCTGATTGAAATTGACCGACCCCAGAGGATTGCGGCGTACCCCCCCAAATAACGGGAGATAGGGAAAGTCCAAACTCGGAATTGAGCATCATCGCGTAATCGATGAGTCTTCTCGCCGCCTGATCCGCAATTTGCCGCACTTGGTTGACGGGTAAATCCGCTTCAGCCGCCGCGAAGGGACTGTAAAGGTAACTGAATGCTTGTCGCATTCGTTCGCGCAGTTCGGGAATGCCATCTTTTTTGCAGTATTTGATTACCATGGCGTCATAGTCGGTGAAAGCGCGATAGGTAACTTGAACTTCGGCTTTGGCTACTGCTTTTTTCTTTTGCCTGGTTTTCGATGGTTTCTTCGTATTTGCTGTTGTTGTATCCACGACCCCTTACTCCTGCGATTGAGTTCAAAATTGCCTTGTTGAAGGTGAAAAAATTCCCCAGTTAATCCTCAGTCAGTTCTGGGTTAATCCCCGGTAAGTCCTGGGTAAGTCTCCAGTTAATCAACGGTTGAGGGGTATTTTGAGATAAAATGCGATCCATTGGGGAATAGGCTAAGGGTATGAATCCTCAGTCAGTCCTCAGTTATTGTCTAGTAAGTCCCTGGTAAGTCCTCAGGATGTCCCTGTTGCTGCCGTTCCTTGAGTCTCTCTCCTACCGTGACGAACACCCATTAACTCTTGCCAACTCTCCCACTGATTGCCTAACCATTGATGGCAAAGCTTTACGGTCTACTTTGCGATACTATTCCCGCTATAAACGAAACTTCGTTTCCATTGTTTCTTGCTTCTGTCAAGATAATGGATTCGTCAAAAGCGATGGACAGCCGCCAACAAATCACAAAACCTGAAACCCAGGCAGCTCAGGGCATTATCCGCGACCTTCCTTCTGACAATCAACTTATCACCCTCGATGCTATCCACTGTCAAAAAACCACTGTCCAAAACATTATCGACGGCAATAATGATTATTTAATCACCGTCAAAAATAATCAGAAAACTCTCCGTAAAACTTTACATGACTTGGCGCTAATTACTCCTCCTCTCAGTCAATATATTGAATACGATAAGAGTCGAGGTCGTAGAATTCAACGAACTATTTCTGTTTTTTCACTTCCTGAAAACATCAAATCGGCTTGGCTCAATAGTCAACGTTTTATCCAAGTCCAACGTATTGGCACGCGAAAATCCAAACCTGTCGATCAGACTGTATATTATTTGAGCAGTCGTCAATCGAATGCCAAAACCTTCGCTGCCAAAATTCGAGGTCACGCTCCAAATTGAAAACCAACTCCATTGGGTAAAGGATGCCATTTTCAAAAAAGATTTATCCCCTATTTGTCATTTTCAAGCCGTCACCAACCTATCCATTCTCCTGACCATCGCCATCAATCTTTTGAGAATTTTGGGTTTTCTCTCAATTACAAACGCTCAGACCTGGCTCTATGGCAGGCTTTGGGGACTTGCCACACGACTCGAATGAAACAGCCCTAGGTTCGCTGGGCAGCTCTAAGGTTAATATAGTGGCATAGTGGTATAGTTCCAAAAAACTATAAACCTTTCTCTCTAAAGCAATTTATCTCTATAGCGTGAAATGCTCTCCTAGTGGCAAGCTAGAGGCATAGAGATTTAGCGGTATAGAGAGACAGTGCCAGAGGATACCAAAACAGTGAAGATGAGTTTTTATATAGACGAAGAAACCAGAACGCGGTTTAAACTGGCGACCACTGCCAAAAGAACAAGCATGAATCAAGTTTTGGTTGACATGGTTAACGGCTGGCTTGAAAGCAACGATCCGTTTAAACAACAACCCCCAGCGCCTGAACCAAGCACCGGGGGGAGAGGAGGGAGGGGGAAAATTAAAGATGGTTGAACCGGGAACGGATGACAACCCGACTCAGGAAAACGTCCACTCAGCAACCGATCCGGAGAAATGTAGAGAAATGGAACGTAGATACGGCTGGAAATTAAAGAAAGTCTTGCCAACAGGCGATCCGACACTCAAAGTCGATTGTGTATTTGAAGGCAAGCAAACTTCTTTTGAGGACAAACGATATGACTAATCCCGAAACCTGGATTGTGTACAAAGCCGAGACGATGAACGCTCCCGGCTGGGAAGAACGAAAGCTACTTCCCTCTGAAGGTCTAACCGACATACTAAGCGAGGAATGGGATAGTTCCGGTCAGCTCCCCAATTTAGGTTCACGCATCCGCTACTATACCAATCTAGACAACCCAGAACGCGGTGGAATCACCCACGGTCGTGATGGGGACTGGGTTGTAACGAGAATTCACCAGTTCTCATCTCCCGATACACCCACTCGTATTGTTGTATGTTACTGCTCTTACCAGCCGATCACACCGAACTGGAAAAAACTCCAGCGCGGTGAACCAGTGGACGCAACCCTCTCTACGGCTAGCGCTTCTAGTTAGGTATTGTCCGCGATCGCGGTAAAGTAATTAAAAATATAAAAATTGCGAAACCAGCGCACCCTAAAAATCTTGGCGGATTTTAATGCACTGGTTTCCCAGGAAATGGGAGTCCATGGGAAGGACTCAAATTCTTACACAACCAACCAAGAAGCAAGAAGTGCATCGTCGTTCGTCGTGTAAGTCGTGTAGTCCCATGTTACCCCAAATTTCCTGGACTGCACAACCAACCAGGAGTTTTGCATCATGGGGAAAAACTACCCTCTACACATTCAAAAAGCGCATTGGGACGAGTGGACAAAAGGCAGTGCTATTGATCCAGAACTGACCTCACTCAACCTAGAATCCATATCAGAACAGACTCCATACGAATACCTGCTCTATAACTGGAAATCAGGCAAAGTCCACCCAGATGCCATTGCCCGTAAGATGAATCGCCGATTCGGGAATAACTGGTGGGACGGTGGCTGGTGGTGCGGCGGCGCGGAGGATAGTCAGTGGGGATGCTTCAAACCCTCGCGCCCACGGATCGATAAATCTAAGGGCTTTAATCCAAACGAGCCAAAATACATCAAGTACGAACATCCTCCCCAGACGCCCACGGAAATCTTCCGCCTCAAAATGCCACGGCATCTCTGGCAGAGGATAGCCAATCGTTATAACATCTCCATCGGGAACTATTTAAACTTCTGGCAGTGGGTAACAGACCATCCACAAATCCCGATTGTCATTACTGAGGGAGTTAAGAAAGCCGGATCGCTGTTATCAAAAAGCTATGTTGCTATAGCACTCCCTGGTGTTTGGTCTGGTGTCCGCACCCCACGGAATAAAGACGGGAAGCGGATCGGTCAATCTTACCTCATAAGAGAACTGAAACAGTTTGCCCAACCGAATCGGCTTCACTACTTAGCCTTTGACCAAGACCAAAGACGGGAAACCAAGCAGAAGGTCAATGACGCGATCGCCAAAACTGGGAAATTACTTAAGAATTCGGGTTGCCAGGTCAAAGTTGTATCGTGGGATGCCGATTATAAAGGGATTGATGACTTTATCGTTGCCCACGGTAACAAACTCGATCAAGTATTCCAATCAGCCAAAGACCTTGAAATCTGGCAAGCTTCCCAATTAAACAAACTGACTTATGCCCCAAACCTTCTCATCAATTCCCGGTATCTCGGAAGCTTTAGCCCTCCTGCTGATGCCCAGTTAATAGGTCTCTTGGCTCCCAAGGGGACGGGAAAAACCCAATGCTTATCTGAACAGGTGAAACAGATTATCCGTTCTGGTGGTAGAAAGATTTTATTATTAACCCATCGGATTCAACTTGGCTCGGAATTGTGTGGACGGCTAGGGATTCACTACCTAGATGAAGAGAGAGGTGATGATTTTGGTCTATGGGGATTTGGGTTGTGTGTTGATTCATTGCACCCAAAATCACGGGCTAAATTCAACCCCTATGACTGGGAGGGCGCGTGGATAATCCTTGATGAGGTCGAACAGGTCATCTGGCATCTGTTAAATAGCTCAACCTGCTTTCGCGATCGCGTATCCATCCTGCGAAGCCTTGAGGAGGTGTTACGAATAGCCCTATCGACTGGGGGGAAAGTTTTCCTGTCTGATGCTGACCTATCAGATGTTTCCATAGACTACATCAAGTCCTTGATAGGCTTTAAAATCAAGACCTGGATAGCTGTCAATGAGTGGAAGCCGTCTCAAGGTTGGGATGTTTATAGTTATGGCGGGAACACCCCGGCTCAATTGGTCGGTGATTTGATTGAGCATATCTCAATGGGAGGTAAGCCTTTTATCTGCACAGGTGGACAGAAGATCAGGTCAAACTATAGCACCCAGAACCTGGAATCCTTACTCCGACGCCGTTTCCCCCATTTGAAGATACTCCGAATTGACAGTGAGAGCGTAGCTGACCCCAATCATCCGGCTTATGGCTGTATCGAACGTCTTAATGAAATTTTGCCAGAGTACGACATCGTGATTGCCTCTCCCACTTTGGAGACTGGGGTTAGTATTGAATGCCAGCATTTTACAAGCGTTTGGGGGATATTCCCTGGTCATCAACCCGTTAACTCAGTCTGTCAGTTTTTGGCAAGACTACGCGCTAATATTCCCCGGTATATTTGGGTTCGTAAAACCGGATTTGGGCGAATTGCTGGCGGTTCCACTAATATCAGCTCGATTTTAGCGACCCAACATAAAATGGCAAAAGCCAATATAAACTTGCTCACCCAGGCTGCTTTTACCGATGATATCGACGTAGATTTTCAACCATCTTCACTAAGCACTTGGGCTAAGTTATCGGCACGTATCAACCTCGGTATGAAGGCTTATCGAGCCGCTATTGAAGCCAAATTACAAGAGGAGGGGCATAATATCATTGATACTGTGCCACCATCTGACGATGATGACCTTATTGAGAGAATTGAAGCCACCTCGGATGAAGTCAAAGCGACAAAGGAAGGGAACTATCAGAATTATTGTGAGGCGATCGCGAACGCCCCAGACATTGATGACAAAAAATGGATGAAGCTTTTTGACCAACGTGCCAAGACCAAAGAGGAACGGGAACAGTACCGTAAGGCAGAGTTAAACAATCGTTACGGGGTTGAGGTTGATTCAGATTTAGTTAAGAAGGATGATGATGGATGGTATCCACTCCTGCGGCTTCATTATTATCTCGGCATAGGACGGGAACATCTGCAAGCTTTGGATAAGGCAAGCGCTCAAAAGATGCTCGATGAGGGTGAGGGGGCGATATTCAAGCCGGACTTTAATCAAAAGCAGTTGGGGGCTAAAATCGCTGTCCTAGACCTGATTGGTTTTGCCAAACTCTTACGGCGGCGAGAGTTCCCTCAGAATGACCCTGAGTTATTGGCGATAGCTTCCTTCTGTAAACAGCACCGTTATGAGATAGAAGCCCTTTTAGGCATTAAAATTCTGCCTGGTGACAGCCCGATCGCGCTCGCACAGAAGCTACTAAGACTGATTGGGTATCGGCTACCGCGACTTAGGAGAGAAGGAAGCGGAAGGAATGGAAGATCTCGCATATACGTTTATGGTGCTGCGGCTCCCGACTTTCAGCTATGTTGTCGGGGTCTTCTCCAATTAGATGATAGCGGTCAGGCGATTCCCATACCTGATGGACGTGATGAAATTTTCCAGGCTTGGCTATTACGAGACACGGCTCCTCAGGCAACGTCCGAGGGGGTTGAATCTGATTTTGCGTCCACGGGTCATAATAATAGTGTTTATACTACACCCCATAGACGCAAACCCATGGACGCAGCCCCTCCTACCCCTGCTGAACGCTTGCTGGAATCCCTATCGTGGGTGGAGTCTTTTGGTCAGTTCTGGCAGACGATTCGGGGGTATGAGGATGAGACAGTAGAGGATGCGATCGCAATGCAGGATAGATGGTGGCGCCGTCAAACCTTGAGAGCATGGTTTGAGGGGGATGCGTCAGCAACTCTCCCAGAGATAGCCTTAGATAGATTTCTTTCGCCTTCTTCTGTTAGGGAGCTTGCAGGCTTTCTCCGTTCCTGTTGTAAAGAAGTGTTCGATATCCTGCGACAGTCAATCCCCGATGGAGGAAGCGTTCCGTCAGGCGGCGCGGCTCCTATCTCCGGAGCGACGGGCAGTCATTGGGCGGTGGGAACCGGAACTGGCATAAGGGAAAAGACACCAGGGATTTAACTGGCACAATCGTAGGATGCGATCGCACCTGCACAACCGATTCAGAAAACTCACGAAGCGATCGCACGTTGGTTAAGTTTTCTGGAGCGGGGTAGAATGCTATGCTCTTTGGGGGTATGCTTAAAGATATTTTCTGCTACCAATCTCATAGACGCGATCGCGCCTCCTGGGAAGGACAGAAAAGACCAGCGTAAATCAGGGTAACTTCTGGTCATGTCTTATCGGGAACCCATCCGCAAACCAAATTTCTCACCCTTGAGTCGGAAGTCCGCGCCGAATCCGTTGCAGCGACGCCGTTTCAAAGTTCCGAAACCCCAGGAACCTGTGGTAAGACGCTCACCGGATGAACAGAGGGCGTTTTTGCAACAGAAACTGGAGCAGTCAGCCTTTGTCGGCTATAACGGTCTTAATGTCCCGGTTAATGCACCCA
>NZ_JBKHUP010000198.1:0-6606 GCF_046565525.1 Coleofasciculus sp.
TTTAACCAGTCGATTCTGGATTCCCAAGGTCGTGTAGTCAACACCTGGGCAGACGTACTCAACCGCGCCAACTTAGGCTTTGAAGTCATGCACGAGCGCAACGCTCACAACTTCCCCTTAGACTTGGCGGCGGGTGTTACCACCCCAGTAGCATTGACGGCTCCTAGCATCAACGGCTAATCAGAAACAAAGAGGACGGCGCGACTTTCAAGTAACACAGATGCGACTGTTCGCGTCACCTTAACTGAATAAACACCAAAAGCGCTCTCCCAGAAGGGGGGCGCTTTTTGGTATGGATTGGCTTGAATAAACAGAAAAAGCGCTTGGTTGCTTTTCCCTCCACTGGTAATAAGTTTGTCTAGTGTGATAAATTGCACAATTAATTAGACTATTAGCATTCTGACATTGGTCTATCCAGTACGCTTTCTCTTCATCCGTAAACTTAGCCTTAATCGGAATAGTTCGATACAGTTCAATCACCTCCTTTATCGCTTTCTATTGTACATTTTTTTGCACAAGGAAAGCTATAAAAAACGCAAGGTTAAAATCTTGTCAAGGCTTTCATCCACTGGTTAAAACGCAAGGTTAAAGCCTTGGTTTTGGTAGAACATGCAGTAATGCAGTAATGCAGTAATGCAGTAATGCAGTAAGTCATGC
Organism: Coleofasciculus sp.; assembly: GCF_046565525.1. NCBI lineage: Bacteria > Bacillati > Cyanobacteriota > Cyanophyceae > Coleofasciculales > Coleofasciculaceae > Coleofasciculus > Coleofasciculus sp. The sequence goes on from NZ_JBKHUP010000198.1 coordinate 658, forward strand.
AGTAAGTCATGCAGTAAGTCATGCAGTAATGCAATAATGCAGTAATTACGCCTTAATTCATTATTTGCCTTAACCCTAAGAGTCATCCATGGGCAGAACTATAGGCTTCTTGAACCAAAAAGGCGGCTGCGGCAAATCCACCACAGCCGTTCACTTCACGCATTGGCTAGCCACCAAACAGAAAAAAAATGTGCTGCTCGTCGATGCCGATTCCCAGCAGTCCAGCTCAGCCTGGTTAGCCGGCATGGAATTATCCATTCCCTATAAAGTGGTGCAAACTCCTGATGACTTACTCGAACGCCTGCCAGAACTAGAAAAACAATACGACCAGCTCGTTGTCGATGGTCCAGCCTCCTTAGCCGAAGCCACCCGAGCCATTCTGTTTCGCGCTGTCCTGGCTATCGTCCCCGTTCAGCCCACAGGTGTAGATTTGCGATCGGCGTCTGATGCAGTGCGGTTAATCAAACAAGCCCAGTCCGTTCGCGGCGGTCCCCCCATGGCGGCGATGTTTGTCTCCCGAGCCGTCAAAGGCACCAAACTCAAAGATGAGGCGATCGCGCTTTTGAGCCAAACCCAAGACGTCACTCTACTCAAAACAGTGATTCATCAAAAACAAGCGATCGCGGATACCTCCGGTCAGTCCGCAACCGTCTGGGACTTCCCCAGCCGCCCCGCCAAAGAGTCAGCGCGGGAATACGAGCGATTGTTCAAAGAAATTATGGCACTATTATGAGTCAAAAGAAAAATCGCAAGCCCCTTACCGATACCCTGGCACAACAGTTTGTCTATGGTGAGAACCCCAAAGACACTACATCAGACTCTTCCCAGAAACCAACACCCACTCAACCCAAAGAAGACAAAACCCCACCCAGAAAGAGCGAAACCAAACGCGATCGCTCTTCGAGTCAAGCGCCAAGCACAGATAGCACTCCTTCCACCTCAGAACCCATGTCAGAGAACAACTCCAAAACCTTGGGGGTCAAACTCCCTTCCCAGTCTAAACTGATGGATAAGTTCCAAGTACCCTCCAAAGAGGCGACGGTACGCTTTACAGTAGATTTGCCCATATCAATGCACCGCAAGCTGTCACTCTTAGCCGCGAGGACTGGTAAGAAAAAGGCGGAGATTGTGCGAGTGTTATTGGATGAGACATTAAAGGATTTAGAGAGCGATTGACCGCTAATCAGCCAATTCGCGTAGTCATATTAAGAAATATTGCTGATGTAGGCATCATTGAACAGAGACGATAATTGTATCTAGGCACCGAGAAATAAATTGGCATACCGGGGTTTGCGCCGTGAGAATTCAGTCTCCGAATCGATACGCAAGCCCTTTGTTTCTTGATATCTTTGACATCCTCCCCGCGAAATCATACCAAGTTGCGTTCTAACGTGTCATATTGAAATTTCTCTTCCAGCACCAAGGTTATCCAGATTAACAGGGACAACTCATGAAAAGCTTGGGTAAAGTAGAGATCAGCAAAAAGCTTTTCTTTGCTCATTGCCACTCCTCTAAAACATGAGCAGTTATTCCCTCAGCAATATTCTCTTACCGGCTGTATTTATCTCCAGTGCTGTCTTTTCTACATTGACAGTACCCTTTGCTTTAATCGGGAAAGAACCCGTCATTATTGAACTCTCCCCCTTTTATAGTGGGGAAATTCAACCGATCTTTGATGGCAATCACAAAGAGGTAGCCATTCCCTATATCGGATTCTCCATCGTCGTCAGCGTAGGAGCTGGCATGGCTACAGTCGAAATGATTCGACGGTGGAATCAATGGAGTGAATCAACGACTGAAGAAGAGGAGTCATCAAATTCGCCGCCCAATTCACCCGAAAACCCAATTCAGCCCGAACCCCTCGACCACCCAGAATACCGACCGGAAGTTTCGGCAATAGACCTACCCCCTTCAGATGAGGGTTTCGACAGTCCATTGCTAACGCCTCCAGAAGCCGTTGGAGAAGAGCCAGACGTACCTGTTGAACCTGAACCACTCTTAGTTCAGCCTCCACCCACTCTACCTCATCCGACAGGGGCGCTGAGTGTCATGTCAGAAGCACCCGACTTATCCCCAGTGCCAGAAGGGAATAAGGTGATTCAGTTTACACCACGTCACGCCAATCAATCTGCTACTCTTTCTTTAGACGTAATTGAAAGTGAAATCCTAGAATCTCGCGACCAGTACAAAACCTGCCGGATTCAAACACCCCATTTAAAACGACGCTTATTTGCCATCGCCGTTGAGGGTCAATACTACAGCTTTTTGAGAGCAGAGAAAACCAAGGAGAAGGTACTAGAAATCCTGACCCGGCTAGGTGATAGCGTTCAGAAAACAGTGATTACGAAAACGGAAAAAGGCTATGTAATATGGGCTTGGGAGCATGAAGTTTCCTGACACCAATTATTTTATATTTCTATTGAGATGAATGCTGACGAAATAATAGAAAGATATATACAAGGGGAACGAGATTTTAGTGGAACCGACTTAAGTGGAGCTTCCTTGAGTGGAGTAGACCTGCAACGAGTCGTGTTGTGGCGAGCCAACCTCAGCAAGGCTAACTTAACAGGTACAAACCTAAGTGGGGCAGATTTATTAGGAGCCAATCTGAGTGAAGCAAACTTGAGTCGTGCTGTACTCTGTGGTGCCAATCTGAGTGAAGCAAACTTCAGTAATGCGCTGCTGCATAAAACCAACTTTCATACCACCCTTTACAACAAAGCCACTCAGTTTCCTGACAATTTTGACCCCGTTAAAGCAGGGGCTTATTTAATTGCACCTCAGAGTTTACTCCCCGAAGCTGACCTGAGTGGGGTAGACCTAACTAACGCCAAATTAACTGGGGCTAATTTGAGTCGTGCTGACCTATGGAAAACTAACTTGAGAGAAGCGTCTTTGCAGGAGGCGAATCTAAGCGAAGCTTGTTTAATGGGCGCTGACTTGACGGGAGCTGACTTGACGGGAGCTGACTTGAAACAATCCAATCTATTGGGAGCTGATTTGCGGGACGCTACCCTTCTAGAGATTGACATAAAAGGCGCACTCTACGACGAAACGACTCAATTTCCCAAAAATTTTGACCCAACCGAAGCCGGAGCGTACTGTATTACTCCTGGCGCTTCACTGAGGCGAGTCAACCTCAGTGGCGTCAACCTCAGTGGCGCCGATTTGAGTGAAGCCGATTTGAGTGAAGCCGACTTGAGCGGGGCCAACTTGTTTGGTATTGCACTTTTGAAAGCCAATTTGAGAGGAGCCAAGTTAACCAATGCAATTCTGTGGGACGCCGAACTGATTGGCGCGTCTTTGCAGGAAGCTGTGCTCAGTGGAGCCGACTTGTGGCAGGCGGATTTACGGGAAGCTGACTTAACCGGAGCTGACTTGAGGGGAGCTAACCTGTTTGGGGCTTCTCTGAGTGAGGCTAACCTGCAAGGGGTGAACGGGATGGGCGCACTCTACAACGAAGCGACGCAATTTCCTGTCAAGTTTAACCCAACTGAAACTGGGATGTACTTAATTGCTCCGGGTGCGTCACTTAGGGGAGTCAATCTGACGGGAGCCGACCTGAGGGGAGTGGATTTGAGTGGTGCTGATTTGAGGAAAGCAAAATTGTTTGGCGTCAATCTTCAAGATACCACTCTAGAGGCAACCCAGCTTGAAGCCGCACTCTACAACGAAGCGACACAATTTCCGGTCGGGTTTGACCCACTCAAGGGTGGCGCGTGCTTAATTGCCCCTGGAGTGTCACTTACTGGGGTGAATCTGGGTGAAGCTGATCTAAGGGGAGCTGACCTAAGTCAAACCAACCTGTGTGGGGCAGATTTGAGCAATGTCACTCTGGATGGTGTTAGCGTCAAAGCCGCCATTTACAACGAAGTGACTCAATTTCCTTCAGGTTTCGACCCAAGCGAGGGCGGCGCGTACTTGATTGCCCCCGGAGCGTCCCTGAAAAAAGCCGATTTAGGGGGAGCCGATTTAGGGGGAGCTGACCTGAGTCAGGCGAACTTGAGTCAGGCTAACCTGAGTCAGGCAGATCTGTGGGGTGCCAATCTGAGTCAAGCGAACTTGGAAACCGCTAATCTAGAAGGCGCTAACTTATTAGGTGCCAATTTAGTGCGTGCTAACTTGAGCCATGCCAATCTGAGTCAAGCGAATTTGGATGGGGCAGAGCTGACTGAAGCCAAGCTTAAGGGGGTAGACCTGAGTCAGGTTGACTTAGACGGAGTGATTTTGAGTGGGGCAATCATGCCCGATGGCACAGTTCATACTTAGCCACTAACCTAACAAAACCTTTTCCTGGGACAGATCCGATGAGCTACTGAGCGAGGAAAATTTGGCTGAGAGCATACTGAGAAGGATGGCAATCTGGGCATGATCTGCCTTATCAATTAATTGTTCTATCTCTTCCTCAAAAGAGAGCGATCGCTTCGGTACAGATGCCCCAAGCACTAGCGAGAAGTAGTATTCTCTTGCCTCAGTCGATAATTTCATCAAAAGCTTACCCAGGTTTTCAGTAGTCATCGGCTGCCTACCTTTCCTGAAATAGGAAATGGTCTGCTGAGACAAACCTGTCTGTTCGGAGAGCCACTTGGCGCTAACTCCGTAAGTTCTCAGCGTTTTATCGAAAGCTTTATTCCAGTCCATATTTCGATTTTACGCTTTTTTAGATCAATTAATTATAGATTTAATTGACAAAAAAGTTAAACTGTTATTTAATTGATGAGGTTCACCTAGAAAAATTATAGGGGATAAAAAATTCGCCCTACCCAAAATAGGGCGGGGCAATCCTTCATTATATAGGTAAATTATGACACAACACTACCGCATGACTCAAGCCGACGCGATCGCCCAGTACAAAGATGGGCTGATTTCTTCCACGGCGTTGATCTACTACTACCTGAAAATCAAGCTGGCTCCAGACTGGAAGATGACTCTACACCAACGTTCAGTCTGCAAAGAACTGGGAATCAGCAAGGCAGCTTTCTACAAGGGTATTCAACGCTTGAAGGACAAAGGTCTGATTGATTGGGAGGCTCCCAACGGTGTAGTCGTGAGCTTTGCACAAAGCCAAGACACTTGTGACCAATTGAAGACTGTTGAACGGAGTACAGACGCTTGTGATCAATCGGAGACGGTAAAACAGAGCGAAGACTCTTTAGACAAATCAGAGACTTGTTGGACAGATCAGAGACTTGTTGGACAAATCGGAGACTCGTTGGACAAATTGGAGACTCATTGGACAGATCAGAGACTCGTTGGACAAATTGGAGACTCGTTGGACAGATCGGAGACTCTGTTGGACAAATCGGAGACTCTGTTGGACAGATCGGAGACTTCATTGGACAAATTGGAGACCCCCACCCCCCCCAACCCCGCTCATATAAACCATTCCCCCGATTCCCCATATTCTTATCAGATTTTTATCAACTCTCTCTCAGATTGCGAGAGAGAGAGCTTTTTTGAGTTTGGAATGAAAAAGGCAGCAGAGCTACCTAAGCCACCAGTACTCCCTAAAAAGTGGATTGAGCGAAACTGGCTTGAACTGAGTTCTGAATTTAAAGCTGTGTCATCTCCAGTGTCATCTCCAACACCAAACCAGGTTGACCCAGAGCTTTATGAGCAACAACGACAAGAACTCCTCTTTGCAGCTTCCCAAGAACTAGCTGAACTTGAAGCTCAGCAGCAAAGATGGAAACAGCAAAAGGCAGAGCAGTCAAATGCTCCTGGTTACAAATCTTCTATGGGAACACCAGTTTTGTAGTTACACAGAAGCGATGGTGAAAGCCCCCGTCTTTTTAGCGGGGGATGAAACCGAGCCAAGCGTCTAGCTAGCAAACTAAAGTCTGCCTGTCTAGGTTCGGGGAGTTTGGCAATCATTCATGAACCCTAACCTACTTCGTTGAGGTTAGGGATTGGCAGAGGGAACCTGCTCCGAAGTCATGAATAGGGCAT
>NZ_JBKHUP010000199.1:0-6593 GCF_046565525.1 Coleofasciculus sp.
ACCCTGACCCATTGTAAACTCTATGGTAGCGATCGCGTCGCCGTCGCCCCCGACTCTCGCCCCCTCAAATCAGCCATCATTGATGCCTTCCGTTCCTGTCCAAGCACCTATCAACCCGCACCAGCATCCACCCAAACCCTACAATCACTACTCCCACCCCTGGAGTGCATAGGAGAAGACCCCTATCGCTACCTCTTTGTTGAAGGAAACGTCCACCAATACATCCCCAACCAAGGCTTAGTCAGAGTAACCCAACACGAACATCATATTGCCGACGCACTCCGACTTAAACATACCCTAGACCGCCTCATTCAAGCTGAAATCAACAATAGCCCAGACATGGAAACCCTGAGGCAACAGCTCAACCTGCACCATGATGAATTTATCATTAAATACGGACGCCTGCTCAATCGAAAAGACCATCCCAACACCCTCGAAGTAATCGCCGACGACTCGGAACTCGTGGCAATGTGTTATGCCCTTGAAGCAGAAATCCCAGTCACGGTAAACTCTAACACCGGGAAAATTGAAGCCGTCCGCTACAAAAACGCCGACATCTTCCACGAACGGGTTTCTGGCTGCTTACGCAAACAACAGCGTCAACTCTCTTCTCCACTAGATGCCGTCTGGGAATGTCTGGAACGCAAAGGTTATCTAGACATCCAATACATTAGCATCTTGGTCAACCAAACCCCAGCAGAAACAATTACCGCCCTGAAAAACGTTTCCACCCCCCAAGGGAAACAATCCCTCATCTTCTACAACCCATCCACGAACCAATGGGTACTACGGGATGCTTACCTATCCGGAAACACCCGCACCAAGCTACAAACCCTTCGTACCCTGAAACATACCGACCCAGACACCTACCAACAATTCCAACTCCACGATAACGAAGCGGAACTCACCCGCCAAGACGCCAACGGACAGTACCTTCACCTTTCTCCCTACCTCCTCCCCCCAGCTTCAACGGAAATCCGAGCCGAAATCGCCCACCGTCTCAAGGTTCAATCCGATATCGACAGCCACTTGGATGCTAATGTATCGATTGACACGGGATTAGGAGCGTCCTGGATTGAACCCCAAGCCATCCAAGAATTCATTGCTCACCTTTTAAACATTCACCCCACTGAGATACAATGCCATCACATTCCCCCATTAGCGCTGTGGTCACTGCGCGGGTCTTCCACCTGCCTGGAAGCCGCCACCGCCTCAGAATGGGCTTCAATGGGGTGTCACGGTGAGGGACGTCGCAGTGTTCTGTGGCTAATCGAACAATCCCTCAACAAACGACTGATTAACGTTCAAGTCAAAGACTCAACTAAACAGATTGACCCAGAAAAATCACGCCAAGCCACTGACGCCGCGATTGCCGCTGCCCAACGCCTGGAAACCTATTTTACCACCTGGCTCTGGAGCGACTTAGAACGAGCTTATCATCTCACGGTTAAATATAACCAACTCTACCCACTCCCTAAAAAGCGCCATTGGGATGGCTCCTACTTAAGTCTGCCCGATAGCAACAGCTCTATCACACTCAAACCCCATCAAAACGCCGCTATTGCACGAGCCATTCAATCCAAACGCCTCTTTTGTCTCCACGAATGCGGCACTGGTAAGACGTTTACGATGTGCGCCGCCGCTTATGAAGCCCAGCGATTAGGATTAGCGTCCAAACCCATTCTCGTCGTTCAAAATTCCACCCTCTCTCAAGTGGTTTCGGCGTTCAAAACTCTCTATCCTAACGCCAAATTACTCATCGCTGATGAGTTCAACTGGCAGGAAAAGAACAAGCTAATTGCAAAAATCCAAACGGGACGCTATCACGCTATCATCCTCACCCACTCCCAATTCTTTGCCATTCCCATCAGTGCCACTACAAAAATTAACTACATCCGGGAACAGCTAGATATCTTACAGCGCTACATCGCTGATGTCAAAAATGAAGACCCTTCACTCTATCTCGAACTCCAGCGACAAACTGACTCTTTAACCGAACAACTGGAGGAACTAGAACTCTTCGACCAGCTTCGCTCCCAGGAATCAAACGTGTTGGCATGGCAGCAGCGTGTTAAAAGTCTAATGGAGAAAGGAATTCTTTCAATTAGCCAAAATGGAACGCTTAATTATATCAAAAAGCGTCAATCTTCAACTCAAAAAACCCTCGATAAAAAGCGCGATTCCCTAGAGCGCTCCGTTGAAAAAGCCACCCATTACTACTCACGTAACATTATTAACATTAACTGGGAAGACTTAGGCTGCGATTGGATCTGGCTTGATGAAATCCATTGCGCCAAAAATATCCAATTTGCCAGCAAAGCTGCCCGCAGTATTGCTGGTATTACCAACACCGACACCCAAAGAAGTCTCAATACACTCCTCAAATACAATACCCTGTTTGAACAGGGTGGATTCATTGGCGGTGGTACAGGAAGCTGGCCCTCCAATAGCATCAGCGAAATGTATAATCTGATGCGCCTATTCGCTCCCGATAGTTTACACGATACCGATTGCTCTCATTTCGATGCTTGGATCAGTCAATATGGTTTAGTGACAACAGCGCTAGAATTCACCAGTACCGGAGGAATTAAACCCAAAACCCGAATTACTGGGTTCAAGAACCTCTGGGAAATGATGAGCGACATCAGCCGCTTTACCAGCTTTGCTACAGCAGAAACAGCGGGAATCATTCGTCCTGAACTGCGCCGCTATACTATTACAATACCGATGAATTCGACTCAAGTGGCACTCACAGAAAGGATTAAACATTGGTTCCAACTCTGGTTGAACAAAACTCCAGTCTCTTATATCAGAGACGGCAAGGTGATCGAACATAATCCCTTGACCCTAACCAGTTTGGGAAGTTTAGGATCAATTGACCCCCGACTGGTTGAACCCGACGCTCCCGCCGCAACTGATACCAAACTCAACCGATTGATTCATAATGTCTGGTGGATTTGGAGAACAACGACTTCGGTGAAGGGAACTCAGATTATATTTTGCGACGCTGGCGTTCCCAAAGGTAAGGAAATTTTTGATTGTTTTAACCTGATTCGTGACCATTTAGTTGCCCTAGGAATTCCTCAAAGAGAAGTGGCAATTATTCATGAATACAAGAGTGCTTCCCAGCGCTTTGATTTGTTCCAACAGGTGAATACTGGAGCCGTTAGAGTCGTTATGGTGACTACAGAAATGGGGGGGACAGGTGCAGATATGCCCGTCCGTTGCATCGCCATGCACCATGCTGATACACCTTGGACTCCTGCCAGTTTAATCCAGCGTCGCAGCCGGGGACATCGACAAGGTAACCTTTGGCCCATCTGCTATGAATTCTTTTACGGCACCTCGGGTACAGGCAACTCCCCAGGCTTTGATGCATTTAAGCTGAACCGCGTTCGGATTAAGGCAGAAATGGCATACCAATTCCTTTCTGGTGAAATGCTTACTCGTCACTGTGAGGATATTGGCGATGATGCGGCTCACTACCTATTGGCATCTGCTCTTCTATCAGGTAATGGTAAGGCGTTGGAACATGCTAAAGTTTGCGATCGCATCCGCCATTTGGAAGCCGACTTATCCAGCTTGCACACGAAGTTAGCCACTGATTTGTTAACTCTGAAGTCCCTTCCTAATGAAGTGGAACGGTTAAACGCTCTTATCCAAGCGGCTACTGTTGACCAAAACATAGCCCAAAACAACTTGCAAACAACCTACACAATTAAAAACCAAAAGTATTCTGCCCAAGAAGCGGGGGCGGCGCTGATGCAAGCTATCTACGATATCATCTACACTCAACCCTCCCAACCCCAGGACATCGGCACAATCGGCTCTTTTTCCCTCTACGCCCACGCCAAAGGCAATGAAGCGATTGTACAGCTTGGCGGTTCCACTGATCAAGGCTACCGAGCCTACTATGACTTGGTAGAGAAATGGAATACAGGCAAAGGGTTACTTACGGCTACTCAAAAAACCTTAAAGGCGATCGCCCAGGGAGACTACCTTCAACAGATTGTTGCCCAGTTCAAGAAGCTTCAAAACGGGCAACAGGAACTCCCCCAGCGAGTTAGACACCTCACCGAGTTAGTCGAAGACATCCAACACCAACTCGCACCCCTCAAAACCCAACAAGCAACCCTCAAAACCGAATTGCTTTCCCACCAACACGATGGCACACAAGCTCAACTACCAACTACGCGAACCATCAACCCACCAACCCGCGCCCCCTATCATGGAGCCAACTCTAAGGTGGTTGAGTATATTCGCACTCTAGAAGAACCTAGCACTACTGATACTAACTCTCAGGAAGTAACTTGGATTGATGCCATCAGCGAAGCTGTTCCAATAGTACAACTCAAACTGCAACAACTCCAACCGAAATTGAACTCCACCCCCAGTCCAAACCCCATCAATTTCCAAGCACTTATCCCACTCCAACCCCTTCAACCAACAGAGTGCAACCAACTCCCCTTATTTTGAGCGGCTATAACCCAGCGAAAAAAGGTGAAACCGTTTAAGTCTCGTCAGTGATAACGGGGTAGTTAATTACGCTTTAAAACCGCATCAGTTTAGCGCGACTGCGCTTGTGAAGGTGAGAAATCATCAAAATTCATCATGCTGAAAATACTAGCTCAACTCAACCCTATGCAAATCCTAGCCATTGCCGAATACTTCAAAAACATCAAGACCATTCCTTCCCCCTTGGAAAAGTGGAAAAAATGTCACTGGCTTGGAGCAACTAATGGTTCAAAAGGCTACCGCGACTGGTAGAAATACGTATCGTTCTTATCTCCCTTATCGACTACTATCAGCCGCCACTGGATATCAACAGGCTTCATCGATTTCCCCAGACTAAACTAACCTTAATTGACTAGAAAAAGAAACAACATCCGATGAAGTCCTCTCAACATCCACAAACCGATAGCCGAGCAATTCCACCGTTTCTACAAACGGGGAGCTATATTCGGGAAAAATATGATTCAACCGTTTACGCAGCCTGGACACTGCAGCATCTACAGTTCGGATCGCCACATCAGTCTCTTGTCCCCAAACCGCTGTCAAAATTTTGTCCCGACTTTGAACTAAGCCAGCATTCCGCGCTAGAAACACAAACAGCCCGCGCTCACTCGTCGAAAACTCATAAGTGACTTCCACCTGCTGCGCCGACTTCTTCCGCAGAAAAATCCGGACATCCGACAGATTTATTCCGTCAAAACAGAAGTCAAAATGGGCGGTAGAAAACGACAAATCCGGTTTTTTCAATCGCTCATGGCGACGAAACAGAGCGCGAATCTGAACCAATAGCTCATCGGGGTCAAAGGGTTTGGTCATGTACAGATCAGCTCCCGTTGATAAACTAGCAATCTTATCAACTTTCCCGGTTTTAACGGTTAAACAGAGAATATACGGCTCTTTCTCAAGGGAAGCACAACGAATTTTACAACAAACCTCTAAACCGCTCATTCCTGGAAGATTTAAATCCAAAATGACTAAATCGGGATAAGAGTTATGCACGGCTTCCAGTCCAGTTATTCCATCATGGGCTACCTGACAAGCATAGCCATCTTGGGTCAGGAGAAAATCAAGTAACTCGCTGGTGCAACAGTCATCTTCAATAATCAAGATCTTTTTCATAAACTCATGAAAAACCCGAAAGGAAGTTAAACAAGGTCGCTAAACCCCCAGGAGAAGCCAAAATCCTGAAACCTGACAGGGGGTAAAAAGATAAAATACCACGAAAAACATCGTGCTGACACTGTACGACTCGCGAAAGCGCGAAAGTCATCTTAGCTGACTATTTTGCCCACTCATCACACGGCGGCTAAAAGGATTGTAGTTGACCTCAATATCCCCCTTGAAATGCCGCGTCAGGAACAAGCGGTGAAGTCAACACCCAAGTGTTCCTGTATCCGGAATTGACTTAAACAGGAGCTATATTCATGATTAAATCCATTAGTTATCAAGAGGGCTATCAGCAAGCCTTACATGATTTTGGTATATCAGACTTACTGGGGAAATTAAGCACTTTTTTGGAAAAAATGAACGAGACTCAGTGGCAGCAAATTCAGGAAGATGAACCGGATTCAATCGCCGCTTTGTTGATTGGACAGTTAACCTCTAGTCTCCAAGATAGCGTAATCTCCGCCTATCTGAATGCAATTTGGCAAGGAGATAGTCGGGGAATTTCTGATTTACCTTTAGTTGACAGAACCTTTCGGATAGCAAGCCCGAATCTCACCAATTTTAGTATCCCCCAGTTTGAATACGGTGAGTCTCTTCGCTGGAAGCCATTGGAAGGGTTAGCGGAAACAGACTTTGGTGTGGTCATTGGTCGTTTTATAAAGCCCGCACCTCACCAGGGTTTTCAGTGGAATTGGAAATATCTGATTCTCCTGGATAAAGACTCAATTAGTTCAGCCATCGTTACTGCTGATACGGCTTGGGAAGAGGATCTAGAGCGTCGCTTGGTGTAACCCCAGTTGGCGTATCTTCTGACTTTTGCCTTTTGACCTTTTGACGTATTATGACCCGAAACCGTCCTTTAACTCAACGAGAGCGAGATCTGATTCAACTCTACAGCAATTGCCAACTCGGAA
>NZ_JBKHUP010000200.1:0-6333 GCF_046565525.1 Coleofasciculus sp.
CTTTGGCTGGCATATTTTTTTTGTTCTTCGGATTTCCTATTTTAATTATACCCTATTTAAATGCCGAACAGCTTATTCGAGTTAAGTCTTCACCTCAGTACAACAACCAGCCATTGACCCAATAACCGCCAGACAAAGTGAAACACCATAAAATACCCCGGATGTTCCGGCGCAGAGTTTGGCTTCTCTGCTTGAGCCAAGACACCTTCATGAGCTGATGGAAGATGACGCCCACCAGCTAGTTCACGAGAGAGAACAGAACTAGGACAAGGCTGACCTCAGCCAAGATGATTAAGATAGACACCCTGATTCGGGTTGATGGTTTATTGTTGATTGTTCATTGTACTCGCGAAGGCTCAAGACAGCTAGGAGTCAATCATGGAAAGACTTTCAAGCTTTGTAAAGAAATATTACGAGAAATTTATTAAAAAATATTGCCATTGTCTTGAAAGAATTGCTAATGTATGCGTAATGAGTCGTTTCTGGTAGAAGCTCGTCTAGAGGAGGCTAATTGCATAAACACTGCGTTTATTTTGGCTGTCAGGTGGTTGGCTAATTTGGCTAATTACCGACCGGATAGTTCTGGGATACTCGATCAACAATTAACGCTTCCACATTCACCGAGTTCCTTTGCAGAACTATCATTACGATTCACTCTTTGTAGATACAGCATGACTGGAGATCATGTTCGACTCACGGGTCAGCTTTTCATAGAACCCGTTTAATCCAAAGATTTGATCACTGTTTCACCACCAACTAATTCGCCAGTTCATTCAAAAAATGGCGAAGGGTGAAATATTTCCTACTCTTCAATGTTTTAGTGCAACCACAGAAATAAGTTCTGATTACTTATGTCTCATCTCATGCTGAGGCGGTTAGGAGGAGTTATATACCCCTGAGCATGAATAATCGGAAAAAGCCGAGTGAGACTCAACAAGATTGAGGTTTTTGCCATGAATATTCAAGGAAAGACTGCTTTGGTTACCGGAGCATCGCGGGGAATTGGGCGTGCGATCGCACTCGAACTCGCCAGAGTTGGCGTTAAGCGCCTAATTTTAGTCGCACGCGATCGCCAACGTTTAGCAGCCGTGGCGACGGAGATTGAAAATTTAGGAGTCGAAGTCGCTATTTTGGCGTTAGATTTAACCCAACTTGTAGAAGTCAATGTGGCAATTGCTCGCGCTTGGCGCACTTACGGACCTGTTCACATCTTGGTTAACTGTGCAGGAATTGCCCACCAAACTCCCTTTTTGAGAGCTAAACTGCCTCAGATGCAGGAGGAGCTTGCCATTAACTTGATGGGATTATACACGATTACCCGTCTACTTGCCAAACGGATGGCAGCTCAACGCCAAGGAATCATTATTAACGTCTCCAGTTTAATGGGTAAAGTCGCCGCGCCGACGATGGCGACGTATTCCGCCACCAAGTTTGCGATTTTAGGCTTCACTCAAGCGTTGCGGGGCGAACTAGCACCCTATAATATCCGGGTGATTGCCTTGCTCCCCTCTCTCACGGATACTGATATGGTGCGAGGTTTACAGCTATTCCGCTGGGTCATGCCAATGACACCTGAGCAGGTAGCCAAAGCCCTAGTCACGGGACTGCAAAAAGATTCACCAGAAATCCTGGTGGGATGGCAAAGTCATTTAGCCGTGTGGTGTAGTCGGATTGCGCCATGGCTGATGGAGAAGGTATTAAAAATGGCGGCGCCTGTGTCCCGAACGGGTGCATTACCCCCTGTGGTTCCCAGCCATCATTGATGTAACCGATGATATAGATTCCCGATTTCTCCAAGAAATCGGGGATCGGGTTGGTGAAGTGTGAGGTATGATTCAGCGTGACAACACTAATGTGTTAAATGATTGAATGATCGCTGAGTTAGTTAATTGGGTTGACCAATTACAAACAACCTTAAGCCAAATGGAAGCGGCGCTGGAGGTAATCACCGACGCCGTTGTCTTCTTAAATGAAGACCAACAGATCCAGTGGAGCAATAAAGCCTTCTCTAGCTTGGTGAACCGACCACAGGACAACGTTTTCGGCTCAAATTTGATTGACTTGCTACCCCTAATTCAGGCTGGACAATCCGTTGTTCGAGAGTCGTATCCCGATGTGATGACGCGACATGGAGAGTATGAAACCACAGCCTATGAATTTCAGCAAGGCGATCGCTCCTTACTGTTGCAAATCTCTGGACACTCTGTGACAACCCCACAAGGCGCTAGCTCGACTGTGCTAGTTATTCAGAATATTACCCAGCAAAAGCAGGATATCACAGAACGCCAACGGGCAGAAGCCGCCCTAGAAAACTCCCTGTCTCTTCTCTGGGCTATCTTTGAATCGATTCAAGATGGTATTCTGGCGATCGATTATTCAGGCAATATCGTCAGTTACAATCAAAACTTCTTAGAAATGTGGTCTATTCCACCCGAAGTTTTAGCAGAACCCAACCGAGATAAACGGCTCCAGTATCTGGCAAACCAACTCAAAAATCCAGATGAGTTTATCCAGCGAGTCAGGGAATTATACGCCATACCCGAAGCCAGTACCTGCGACTTATTAGAGTTTAAAGATGGCAGAGTATTTGAGCGATACTCCTGCCCTCAGCGTCTGGGAACTGAGGTTGTGGGTAGAGTTTGGAGCTTTCGCGACATTACTGATCGCAAACGAGCCGAAGACGCTTTACAACAGAGTGAATTAAAGTTTCGCACCATTGTTGAAAATGTCAATGACATTATTTTTATGCTCAACTCGGAGGGCGTCTATACCTACGTTTCTCCGAATATCAGCCAAATTTTAGGGTACACCGCTACCGAAATAGAAGGTAAACATTTGACGGCGCTGATACATCCTGACGATCTCCAGATTTGCTATAGCGATTGGCAAAAAACATTGGCATTGGGAAAACAGTCGGGGGCTGAGATGCGAGTCAGACACAAAAACGGAAGCTGGCGCTGGTTGAGTTGTCACACCTCCATCGTCAATAGTCTCAGTGGTGGTGTTGTGCTGCTGGGTGTATCCCGCGATATCACTGAACGCAAGCAAACAGAAGCCGCCCTTGAGCGTCGCGCTCAAGTTGATAGCTTGCTTAGTAGTATTTCCCGACAGTTTATTGATCAAGATGTAGATACAGCGATTAATTTTACCCTGAAAGCGATCGCGCAATTCATCGGCGTCGAACGGAGCTGCATTTTTGAATACTCAGATGATCAGAGTCAGTTTTCTCTCATCTATGAATGGTGTGCTGATGGCATTCAGGGATTATCAAGTCGCGCCCAGGGAACAGCTACTACAATAGTGCCTTGGTTTCACAAGCAAATGCTCAGTAAACAAGTCATAAAACTTTCTAGCCTTGCAGAGCTTCCGGCTGAAGCAGAAGATGAGAAAGAAATGTTTAAAAATGAATCGATTCATTCTGTTGTGGCTGTCCCCACGATTCACTCCGGTAAAGTCGTGGGATTTTTGGGGGTAGATGTTGTCCGCTTCTCTAGAACTTGGAACCAAGACGAGATTAATTTACTCAAACTGTTGGGAGAATTAATAGCCATTGGTCGAGCCAGACATAAAGCCGAACAAGCTCTAGTCGTTGCTAAAGAAACCGCCGTTCGCGAAGCGGTGCGAAGCGCCGAGGCGAACCGGGCGAAGAGTACCTTTCTGGCAAATATGAGCCACGAACTCCGCACACCCCTCAACGCTATTCTAGGTTTTGCCCAACTGATGGAACGAGAGACTACGCTGACACCGTACCAGCGAGAGTCCCTGGCAATCATCAACCGCAGTGGCGAACACTTGCTCAACCTGATTAATGATGTGCTGGAGATGTCCAAAATTGAGGCAGGGCGTACTGTTTTAAATGCGGCTCTGTTTAACCTATATCAGCTATTGCAAAGCCTGCAAGAAATGTTTCAAGTGCGGACACAAGGCAAGCCATTATCGCTCCAGTTTGATATCGCCGCCAATGTACCCGATTATCTGGTCAGTGATGAGGTAAAACTGCGTCAGGTTTTGATTAATCTGTTGGGTAATGCGGTTAAGTTTACCCTGACTGGAAGCGTAACCCTACGAGCATCATTAGCCAGGGATCATTCTGTATTAAAAACTGAACCTAGGGCAAATAATCGGGGCGAACTAACGCTTTATTTTGAAATCGAAGACACCGGGAGAGGGATTGTTCCAGAAGAAATAGAGAACCTGTTTCAGCCATTTGTGCAGACGGGAAATGGCATTCAAGCCAGAGAGGGAACGGGATTGGGACTGGCGATTAGTCGTCAATTTGTCCGGTTGATGGGGGGCGATATTCATGTTACAAGTACAGTGGGTCAGGGATCAACGTTCTGCTTTGATATCCAGGTGACTCTAGCGAATCCACCCGCCGAAGTTGCTCAACCCTCAACACAAAGGCGGGTGATGGGGCTAGCTCCTAACGAATCGAGCTACCGGATTCTGATCGTCGATGACCGAGCCGAGAACCGTGAGCTACTGGCGCAACTCCTGAAATCCGTTGGTTTTGAGACGCGCACAGCAATTGATGGACAAGACGCGATCGCGTCTTGGCAGGAGTGGCATCCTCATTTAATCTGGATGGATATGCGGATACCTGTCATGGATGGGTATGAAGCAACCCAAATTATTAAAGCCAAAGAGCAGGAACAAGGGACAGATACAGGATCAATTTCCATCCCTAAAACGGTGATTATTGCCCTAACTGCCAGTGCTTTTGCCGAACAAAAAGCCCATATTTTAGCCGTAGGTTGCGATGATTTTGTCGGTAAACCTTTTCAGGAACACATAATCTTTGATAAGATGGCTGAACATTTAGGGGTGCAGTATATCTATGGGGAGGAACAGGAGAATTTAGGACAGAGGAAGAAGCTAACCTCCTCGGATTTGACCGTGATGTCTGCTGACTGGATCAAAAAACTCCACCAAGCTGCTCTGGAAGTGGATACGGATCAACTTGTACAACTCATTGAGCAGATTCCTCCCCAACATTTTGCCTTGATAGAAACCCTTACCGAACTGGTGGATAACTTCTGCTTTGATGAAATTTTCCAGCTAACTTAGACTGAAGTTCCCCTTTGACAAATCGCTACACTGTATGAATATCTTGGTAATGGGCGATTTTGCTCTTGGCTTCACTGGGTACATATCAGGCTGACGCCCAATAAATCTAAAGCCTTCCTTTGTACCGGAGTCGGTTCGGTTACCTTGTCAAAGTCGAAATTTACACCTGGGATATTAGACTGAATTCGATTGTTAACAATTGTGCCTAAATCAGCCAACAGGGTTTGAAAGCTATGCACGGGTAAGTTATCGGCTGTCCGTTTCTTTTGGGCTTTAGAAGAAGCTGAATTGCTCTTCGTCGAATGAGTAACAACTCCTTCGCGTAACCCAAGAGCATCTTCCCAATCATCTTCATCAAATAAGATTGGCGCTAAACATCGGCGCATATGCCATTCCACATAGTACGCCAGCATACATAAGAAAACATGAGCTTTGACTCTATCACTGTTACTCCTGATAGATAGGACGCACCTTTAAATCAATGGTTTTATAGCTGCGGAATGCTTGCTCAACTTTGGATAAGCTTTTATAAGCTTTGACCGTCTCTTCGGCTGTCAACGTTTCTTCTGGTACGGAACTTCTCACCACATATAAGCCATCTAATGTGGCTTCTTCATTGATGCTTTCAGTGTTTCTTTGGTAAGAAAAGCTATCGGGAGTTATCTGGATTTTGAAATGTTTCGCCACACCATACTTGTTGATTATTTCACCGACTTTCAGTCCAATTTCTGCTTCACCCCTTAACGGACATCTTTGCCGTGATGTGGCGCTGACTATTTTATCTAATTTCTGCTCCGTGGCTTGTAATAACTCTTCTCGATTTCTTTTTCTTTCTTCAGCTAAGAAGGGATTCCGACAGGCGACTAATCTTTCTCCCGGATAGTCTTCACAGGTAACTTCAGCTAGATCTTTTTCATCAAACAGAGAGAGCTGAATGTACGACTGGTTCACCAGTTTCCGGATTTGGCTTGAACGTAGCGCGGTGATCCAATCTACTCCTGCTGTTTCTTTCAGGTCTTCTCGGATTCTCGCTTGTGTTATCATTCCCCTGTCCCCCACCCAGATTATTTTCTTTAATCCAAACCGAGTGCGGACTTTTTCGATCTGTTGGGTTAATGTACTGGGGTCGGCTGTATTTCCTTCAAATACCTCTACAGAAATCGGACATCCTTGGGCGTTACATAATAAGCCAAATACGATTTGCAGTTTTCCTTTTTTCTTGTCTCTATTATATCCGAATTTTGCCAAAGGACAAGTCTTTCCTTC
>NZ_JBKHUP010000201.1:0-6312 GCF_046565525.1 Coleofasciculus sp.
TGAAGAAATGGGCTTAAATCCTTGTCTGGTAAGGTTTCTGCTATTCGCAATCACGCCTTTTGTGAGAAATGCGGGGAAAGTATTGATAGAGAGTGAACAGCTATGGGAACACAGGTCACAATTTTCAATTGGTCTTCAAAAAAGAAAGTGATGTTTGTTGGAATGGAGGAAAGGTGTGGGGTGAGTTGCCGATTTTGGAAGGGGTGTTAACCGGGGTTTAGAGTCTAAATGGGGGAACAAACACTTGGCTTGCTCTGGTAGTGGGGAGCTGTATATCGATTAACCTAGCGCAAAACTGATTCATTGGCTCTATTTTATTCAAAAAACTATCCTAAGGAAGATTATTTGGGGCAAGTTTGGGATTTTTAGGAGGGATAATTGAGGGAAATAGCTGATAAGATTTACTCAGAACTGTAAGGCAGAAGGGCTTAGTTTAGCGTCAATTGGCTAATAATACGCTAATTGGGTGTAAGTTTTCCCTCACTTGTCCCTCATTTTTTGAGGAAAATACCCCGGAAAAAGTACAGAGGTGCCATGGCACGTTTGTTTAAGGTCAAAACAGGAATTGTTTAGTCGCTGAGGTGACTGTTTTTTAGGAATTTCAGTAGATGATTCGGCGATTGAACCGATGTTCTAGGGATAGCGGGGAACAGAAAATAAATCTAATGCAGCGCGGTTTCACATACCAACCCGTTAACAGGCTGACGAAAAAGCAGATATCATAAACAAGTGCAGCCTGGGAGCCTTTGTACGAGCGATGGCTATCATAGCAACCCCATTCCGAATACAATAGTTGTGCTTATCGCTGTTCCCAGATACTCTTTCTCCCGAAGATGCCAATCAACCGCCAGCGCTACGCCGATAATTGGTCAGACATCGCCCTATCCGTCAAAGAAGCTGCTCTTTGGCGCTGTCGCCACTGTGGGAAACAATGTCTGCTTCCCGGCGAAAAGCCATCAAATCTCACTCGTTCGGAGTGGACAATGGCGACGCTATCGGTGCATCATGCTAATTTTATACCAGAGGACAACCGACCGGAAAATCTAATTCCTTTGTGTACACCTTGTCATATTGCTGTTCATGGGGGACGCAATGGTAATGTCTCTCCTGGTCAACTTTCCTTGTTTAGCTATATTTATGATGAGAATGGGGTATTGAAGATTATTCCGAACACTCATCTATTCTCTCTAACTTCAAGTTGAGAAATCAGCATCCTACGTGCGCTATCAGTTGATTATCGCCTTGAAACAACTCAACGATGAACGAGCCATTTCTCATCGGATTGAGAGGTTACAGATGCAGAACCTCACAACAGGAGTTGGAATATCATTACACGGCTTAAGCCGTCTTCGCCGTTTGCACCCTCTCGATTACCTGTTCGCGCACGGAGTTCCCAGCCGTTACCGCAATCAGTTCCCAGTCCTCTGGTGTCAAAATTCCCTGCAATAATTCTTGTAACCCAGCTCGAAGTGGCTTAGAACTGCTATCTCCCTCTGGGCTTGCTAAATCCTCCTCCAACACAGCTAATAACCGCTCCTGCACCTCTGGTGTAGGATGAAGCAACCGCTCCATCAGTAATCCTCGTCCACAAATTAGCGCGGCTTCGGCTCCTACTCCTAAATTCCAATCCACCAGCAGTTCCTTGAATTCTCGTATTACAATTGAGCGCAACCGAGCCAACTGGCTATATCTCTCTGGATGAGCCATCACCGCTCCTAGATTAGCACCCCAGTCAAACCCAGCGCTAATATCACAGTCCGCTTCATCCTCAATGCGAACCGCTTCCCTGAGCCATTCTGAGTCATAGGTGAATGTTTCCCAATCAAAATGCATCTGCTATCGCCCTTACTGATTAACTACCGTCTGAGTCGTCCATACTCGAAGTAAATCAAATCCTCTTTATCAGAATCAGCTCCAAAGTTCATCATATTCCTTGAATCGTAGAATCTTTCTGCCCCAGGTAGTGCATGGAGAGCGACTCTACCTTCATATCCCAAGTCTAAACTCCTAAACCTTGCAAAGTTTAATAATAAGGTTCCCACACCCTTCAACTCAGGGGGTCGTTGAATCCCCCTTCGATTCCAAGGTGCCGAAGCTAGAGCTTCGATGTAGACAAGTCTGTGTCCGACTTCAACCTGGGAACGATGCTGCTGAGTTTCAATCCATAGTAATCCTTGGGTTTTTCTCTGGTACTCGATGGCGTAACTCTCATAGTTGTCCCTAGAAATAGAAATGCGCTTCTTGAATAGCCAATCCCAATACTTATCCTCTTGACCATATAGCCTGAGCTGTTCTTTCCATAGATTTTCAAAGTCATTGATGTGGTTCTGTGCGAGAGTCAGTAGAACCGCCTCAACAACTTGATTATCAATACCTCGAATAAGCTGTACAGAGCGCTGCAAACGTAAATCTCCTTATCCTCCTCATCGACAAACCAACCATTCAGTTACGATGGCGGAAGTTTTTAAATCGTCTTAAGTAACCCCATCAACTTATACTTGCGAGCGTGAGTCGTCATCAACTGAGTTCGGTAATCGTTCCATTCACTCTGTTGCCCTAACTGGAGATAAGCAGCGCGAGCTTTTCGCAACCACTCCACCGCTTCATCATAAGCCCTTGCCTTACCCGGATTTATGATATCTTCAGCATAGTGACGAGCTTTTTCAATCACCCATTCCGGGCGATGGGGAATGGCAGCATCCATGACCCGATGAATTAAGCGATCGCTACAGTAGCTTCCTAATGCGTCAATGGCATCATCAATTAACCCTTCATGTAAGAAAATATCCACCTTGGCATCCCGGACACTCCAACCGTCGCGTTGACGCAGATATTGGAGTAAGTCGGCTTTCACCGTTGACCAGCGCTCCCCTGCTAAACGGGGCAATTTCTGATAATCTTTAAAAGATGGCTGGGCTTTAAACGCATCAATTCGAGCAGAAAGCGCCGCCTCTTGTTCGCCCAACCCCTCAGCTAAATTGCTTGTCCAGTCTGCTAATTGATAGCGATGGATGCCCACAGGTTCATAGTCGTTCATCCTCGCCCAATAAGAATGACGCGGCTCAGACTCTGGAAGGGTTAGTCCATATTGAGCGATTTCTAAAGCTTCCCACACATCCCCCTCTTCCCGTAGGGCTTTGGCTACTTCTAAGGCTTGTTCAACAGAGGTAATTTGAGACTTTTGTGCCATCACCTCCTCTACACGCCCTAAATAAGTTAACATGGTTAAATATTCTGGGATAATCACTTCCGCAGAAGCCAGATTCAAGTATTCTTCTAGTCGTTGTTGACGCTCTAAAATAGAGAGGCGTACTCTAGCCAGTTTATCGGCATAGTCGGGGCGATTATCCTGCCATAAATCGGTTGATTCCCCACGCAGAACAGCCTCTAATGCTGAATCGTCCCACCCTTGACGCAAGGCGGCGGAACTTAAGTGAAAAGTTCCCCCAAGACGATCTTGCAACTCTTCCAAATTGATTTGTAAATCCACTTCCTCACCGGTTTGAAACTCCGCACTTAAAATTGCCTCAGCCCAAACGGGATCGAGGAGTGACATTAAATAATCGCTATCCCCACCATAGTCAGTAAGCTCATCCCAATCTTCGGCACAAGCTTGGGTAATGGCTTCTAAAATAACCAGTGCATTGTTGCCATCGCCTTGTTCCGTAAAGGCGTGAGCCTGTGCCAAAATATCAGGTAATTCCTCTGCAATCGGGTCATCCTCTAATCCTTCTTCCCAATAGTTCAAGGCATTTCGCATCAAATACTTAACCTGAGAGCGATAGGGTTGGGGATCGACAGAGGTTTGGCGTTTGGCTTGGGTTGCAGGTTGGGGAATGAGTTGGGTGATTTGGGTAACAATGTTATCAATATCGTCAATTAACTCCGGCTGCTTGGCTACCAATTTTTGTATCAGTCCCTGTGTTTGTATGGGATTGAGTTGATCGAGCAATTGCTCTAGGGAAGGACGTTCTTTGATAGCTTCGGGTTGACGCAGGCAAAGCAATGCTGTGGCAACAATATGCTTGCACCATCCGCCAAAATCATAGGCACAGGTACAATGGGCTTGTTTAATTCCAGCGCTGTCAAACTGGAGGCTGACGCGGTAGGGTTCAACTTCGTTGCCTTCTACGGTAGCTTGGATGGTATTGCCTCTGGAGCAACAGCTCACCACTGCACCGGAGTGATAGTACTGTTCACCACGCTGGAATACTTTGGGTGTTGTGCGATCGCGGTAATGGGTTTCAAGTAGCTCAGGTATTGACATGTTTCCCTCGAAGACGGGCTTACCCATTGAAGCTTACAATGCTTTCTATTGCTGTGCCTCAACTCTCTCATCCACTATAGATATTGACAACGCAAGGGAGACGCGATCGCTAACTCCAAGAGAGTTAATACCTTTCCCCTTCAAGGTTTGGAATCCAAATGTGGGAACAAACACTTGGCTTGCTCCTACGGCGGGGCTCCTACGGCGGGGCTCCTACGGCGGGGCTCCTACGGCGGGGGGCTACCTGTTCCTCAATCTAGCACCAAAGCGGAGCGTTGCTCTCTCAGGAAGAGTGTGAGGGGTATTTGAGGAAAATTCGTCGGAATCGTGAACAACCAACAGGTATTATTTTGCCGTATAAGTTGGTAGATTCACTTATAATAGTCTAAAATAATGTGGAATTTCCCTCACTTATCCCTCAATTATCTCTCATGTTGGGATGTATCAAAATAAATTTTTTGACTTAAATGCGGCGTCTTGGAAGATTTAGGTGGGGAACGGTGCGCTCTTTTTTAACGCTCTAAAAAAATAGCCCAACAGATATCCTCTGTCGGGCTATAGTTCAGACGGAACCTTGCTGCTTGAAATAGTCTCTCCAACAAGGAGCTAGTAAGATATTGGATGGGATTTCCGGCTCCAGTTCCAGCCAAAGGGAGGCAATAGCTTCTGTGGAATAGCCGGCTTTACCGCAGCCTATTGCCGTACAGAGCAACCGACGGTCAAGATGTTGGTTAGCCCAAGTTACCAACTCCTCAATCTGGACACGAATAACGGATAGTGAAGTTGATTGCTTTCGACGCCAGTCCGTCTTGGTTTCGATAGCATAGCTCGCCCCAGCATGACCCTGTTGGTAGCCCCTTGGTCTGCCATAGATAGCCCATTTGCCGATAACTTCTTCTCCAGGTTGCCATGGTTGCTGTCGGTTAACCAACTCAACGTGATACTCTTGTCCAAAGGCTTGAAGTGCAGCGCCAGCGCCATGTATACCTTTCCCGTTTGATCCAAAGACAAAGACATCACCCTCTTCTAGCTCAACAATTGGATTAGGAGCAGGTTCTCTTTGAGCTAAAACAGAACATCGGTATCGTCGATATGCTTCAATGAGGCATCGAATCATCGGTGAGTTGATACCTTCTCCTTCCCACCACTGAAAACGTTTGGTTAGAGCGCCCGTTTGGTGACGGCACTCTTGGAGCCAGGGAATGCCACCCCGTTTGGCGATCGCTTCTGCCAGTTGGGGATGTTGTTTGAACTTCGCGGTGGCGATGCGGATGTACAGTTCCAGTCGTTTTGGCGAACCTTGAGGATAGCGCTTCTTCAAAGTCTGATAGGCACCTTCTGCGTCTCGGTATAGGGTTCCCCTCTTGTCGGTGATTGGATAGTGCTGAAAGATTTTTCCCTTCTTAAAGCTGAGTTCTGTGGGAAATGTCAGCGCCGCACCGAGCGGGTCACAACTGCCAGAATAGATATTTACGCCGGGATGTGCCATGGTTTTACCTCAATCACTTCATTTGAGGTAAGGCGATAGCCTCAATGAAAACCCTCTTTGGGAAGAACTTGACTTAATCTTCCTCAAGTAACTGTAGAGGGTTATCTTTCACAAGATAGAGAGAACATCAACCTCAATTCGTTGATTTCCCGTGAATGAAATTCATCCATTTGATAGAGAGAGATGATGAAATTGGGTTGGGGATAAGGTTGAAATGAGCGCTATGTCTGAGGGGTTATGGTGGTCTATGGGGATTCTTTGCTAAGAATAACAATAGTCTTGAGGAGAACTTGAGGAAAATTAAATGAAGTCTTTTCAAGGTCTTTCCAATTCCTATTGAGTTAAATTACTCTTGAATAGAAAGGAGTTTCGTCATGGGTCGAAAACCAAAACCACCCGATTTGTTTCTGGTCTTAGATTTTGGTGGCTCTCTCACCAAAGTGATTTATATGGGCAAAAATGGAGAGCCTACTGTGTTATCCCGCATTTCTCACAAACTAATTTGAGAAGCTAATTTGAAGGGGAAAAGTAGAAGTTTTCATGCGCAGAATAGAAA
>NZ_JBKHUP010000202.1:0-6049 GCF_046565525.1 Coleofasciculus sp.
CATCCGACAAATTGTTGAAGAATTGGTTATATAATATAAGTGTACGCTTTTGAACTACAGTGTAATATTTTAGGTTGAATAATAAGGATAATATCTTCCCATGAACGTAACAATTATAGGTGGTGGGCCAGCAGGTATAGCTATAGGATATTATGCTAAAAAATACGGTATTAAATTTAATATTTTTGAAGCAAATGATTATGTTGGAGGTAACTGTACTACTCTAAAAAAAGGAGATTTTATGTTTGACTTAGGAGCACATCGTTTACATGATAAAAATCCTGATATTACCGATGAAATTCAAAACCTGATGAAAGATGAACTAAAACTGATTAATGTACCGAGCCAAATTTTTAAAGCCGGAAAATATATTGACTTTCCTCTTTCTCCTTTTGATATTTTAAATAAACTTGGTATGTTGTATTGTTTAAAGTCGAGCTTTGAGTTACTAAAAGGTAGACTAAATTCTAGTTATATAGGTGATAATTTTGAAAGTCTTGCTTTGCAAAAATATGGTAAGACAATAGCTGAATCTTTTCTCTTAAATTACTCAAAAAAATTATGGGGAGTGTCTTGTGATAAGCTTTCCTGTAATGTATCGGGTAACCGACTTAAAGGACTTGATTTTAAAACATTTCTAACAGAAGCTTTTGTAAGTAAAGCTGCAAAAACTAAGCATTTAGATGGCTCTTTTTATTACCCCAAAAATGGGTATGGTAGTATAGTGGAAAGGATGGGAAATTATTGCGGCAAGGACAATATATTTTTGAATTCAAAGGTTACTAAAATTTGGCATGATCACACAAAAATTATTGGTCTAGAAATTAGAGAAAAAGAAACCATGAATATAGATAAAATGGTAAGTACAATACCTATAAATATTTTATTAAAAATAATGACGCCAAGTCCACCCCAAGAAATTTTAAAAATAGCTGATAGTCTTCGATTTCGTCATCTTAGATTAGTTGCTTTGTTTCTTGATAAAGAATCAATTACTCCAAATGCCACAGTCTACTTTCCCGAAGCTAATTTTCCCTTTACTAGAATCTATGAACCTAAGAATAGAAGTTCCTCTATGTCGCCACCAGAAAAGACATCGCTTGTGGCAGAAATTCCCTGCCAGTATGAAGATGAAATTTGGAGCATGACCCAAAAAGAAATTGTTAATTTGGTTAAAGAAAAACTTATTTATATAGATTGGATAAAAAAAGAAGAAATAATAGATTCATGGGTAGGTCGTATCAACTATGCTTATCCTGTACTAGAGATAGATTTTGAGGATAAAGTTGAGAGAATTATGAATTGGCTCTATAAGTTTGGAAATTTGAATATTTCAGGAAGAAATGGAAAGTTTCTCTATACCCACCTTCACGATCAAATGAAATTTGGGCAGGAAATTATTGAACAATGTATTTGCCCTAATTATAATTAGGTTTAGCTGTATATTTTGAGGAAAAGATTTAAAATATTTTCATGGACTTAAAAATGTCAAATTCTAGCAATCTAGTTAATGTTTATTGTCCTAATTGTGGCTCTAGAAAAAAACATAAAATTTACCCCGGAACTATCTTACAAGACAAGCTAAACCTACTATCTAGCTATTCCTATGAAGTTTGGATAGATGGTCACCATCCCATTGTACAATGTGCTAACTGCCGTTTTTATTATACCTGTCCGCGTGACTCAATAAAAACGCTAGCCGCTATTTATGCAACTGGTAGTGTTGAAAGTTATTTCAAGGAGACAGAGGGAAAGTTAGCTTCTTTTAGAGATGAAGCAATTTTTTTAAAAAAACTGACAGGGGGAACCGGAAAATTGCTCGAAATTGGCTGTGCAACAGGTCTTTTTTTGCAGGCAGCAACCGAGTTTGGATTTGAAGTATGGGGGTGTGAACCTTGTTTTGAGGCGGCAACCCTCGCTAAGGAAAAATTCGGTAAGCGGATCAATGTGAATATGTTTAGATCTACCGATTATGAAGTTAAAACTTTTCAGGTGGTTGCATTGTGGGATGTCATTGAACATGTTGATAAGCCAACTAAGCTCATTCAAGACAGTTACAACTTACTGGCTCCGGGAGGGTGGATAGCTCTCAGTACACCGAATTTTGACTCTTTGAGTAGACGTTTATTGGGAAGTCGCTGGCACTTTTTTGAGCGTTGGCATCTTGTTTTTTTTGATCCGAAGACAATTTCCGATCTACTTTGCCAAGTCGGTTTTGTTAATATTCGTATTCTTCCTCAATCTAAAACTTATTCAATTTCATATTTCGCAAGTTATCTAGCTAAATGGAGTTTAAGGCTATCTCAGGCAGCACTGGCACTTATCAACCGAGTGGATTCTCGAAGGCGGGTCATGCTTACCTTGCCAAGTGGATGTATGCGGGTTTATGGGCAAAAGCCTTTGTAGGAAAACTATGTGTGGTATTGTAGGTGTTTTGAAATTGGATCTAGGTGACTGGGATTTTTCTGAGGATGTCCTCATGAATATGGCAGCGACATTGCGACATCGAGGTCCCGATGCTGTGGGAATTCAATGGGATGGAGCCTGTGGACTGGCGCATCAACGCCTGAGTATCATCGATCTCACTGATGCGGGGCGACAACCAATGTCCAATGAAGACAGAACGATCTGGTTCAGTTACAATGGAGAAATTTATAATTTTCGGGAATTGCGACAACAATTTTCTCTTGACCAGAAAGGTCACCGCTTTTATTCCCGCACAGATACTGAGGTAATTTTACATCTGTATGAAGAGCTGGGTGTTGACTGTGTTAAGCAATTCAATGGTATGTATGCGTTTGCTTTATGGGATAGTCGTATACAGACTCTACACTTAGCACGAGATCCGTTTGGTATCAAACCTTTGTTCTATATGCACTATAAAGGAGCTTTTTGGTTCGCTTCAGAGATTAAGGCGTTATTGGCAGTTCCTGGTTACACTCCTAATCCGAGTCTGGAAGCTCTGTATCACTTTCTATCCTTTAACTACATCCCAGGAGCATTGACAGCTTTTGAGAATATCCATGAGTTGCGTCCTGGTCATAGGTTAAGCATCTGCCCAGTTGACCAACAGATTCACATCACTCGCTTCTATAATGTTGAGTACCATATCAATGAGCAGTTGTCGGAAGCAGATGCTATAGAACAGTCTCGCGAACTTCTAACCCAAGCTGTAGAGAGGCAACTAATTGCTGATGTGCCAGTAGGTGTAATGCTTTCAGGTGGACTGGATTCCAGTGCCTTGACCGCTTTAATGGCAAAGGTTCGAGGTGATTCTGATTTTCATACCTTCTCGATTAGCTTCGATGATTCTAGCTTTGATGAATCAAGCTATGCGTGGATGGTAGCCAGACATGTGGGGACGAAACATCATGAAGTTCTTGTGACGCCAGACAAAGTTAAGAACCTTCTGTCAACGTATCTGAGTTACATAGATGAGCCTTATGCGGACGGTTCTGCCATTCCTACCTACTTATTGGCTGAATGTGCTCAAGAACATGTAAAAGTTTTGCTTTCGGGCGAGGGTGGAGATGAGTTTTTTACGGGGTACGATACTCATGCCGCCTATAAGGTGCGCCAAGTGTACCGTTGGATTCCTCCTCTACTCAGGCAAAAAATGATCCGTCCTTGTGTTGAAATGTTGCCTGTCTCTCATGACAAGCTCAGCTTTGATTTTAAAGCCAAACGCTTTGTCCACGGAGCGGAGCTAGATATTCCCAATTCGCACTTTTATTGGCGTATGGTGCTTTCTGAAGATGCGAAAAAGTCAGTATTGTGCCAGCTAAGTCAGTTCACAGATTTCCCCCCTTCTGCTCAATTATTTGTAAATGCCTATAACAGTTGTCTTGCTGAAGATGAGTTAAATCGGTTGCTTTACGTTGACTATAGCTATCATCTGCCAGACGATCTAATGATTAAGAATGATCGGATGACGATGGCACACTCATTGGAGGCGCGTGTTCCCTTCACAGATACGCTACTGGTAAATTT
Source organism: Coleofasciculus sp. (assembly GCF_046565525.1). Lineage (NCBI taxonomy): Bacteria > Bacillati > Cyanobacteriota > Cyanophyceae > Coleofasciculales > Coleofasciculaceae > Coleofasciculus > Coleofasciculus sp. The sequence continues at coordinate 3,991 of NZ_JBKHUP010000202.1, forward strand.
TTTGGCTACTGTACCAGTTGCTCTTAAACTAAAAGGGATGCAGAAGAAACATTTGCTCCGCTCAGCTTTAGATGATTTATTACCCAAGGCAGTGTTGAATAAAAGGAAAGTAGGGTTAGAAATGCCTTACTCTCGCTGGCTTATTACAGAGTTGCGAGGTATAGTCGAGACGGTGCTGTCTCCAAGTAAATTGAACTCAACTGGGTTATTTAATGCTAAAGCGATAACGAAAATCTGGGAAGAGCATCAATCTAGAAGTATCGATCACGGGCGATTTTTGTGGGGATTATTAAACTATATGTTGTGGTATGAAATTTATATTCATAAAATTTCTTTATTCCCAATTCATAAATACTGAATCGTGTATCAAACGAACTAAATTTAACGCGGAAAAAGCTGTTTACTAGGTGTAATGCCAGAGGTATGATGAGCAATAATAATGTCTTTACAGGCTTATTAATTACAGTCTTTTTTTCTTTCGGGCTAATCGGTATTCTCAACCATGAAATGTGGATAGATGAACTTCAAGCATGGCTAATTGCCAGAGAGAGTACCTCCCTTGGCGATTTATTCAATAATTTGAGATATGAGATCCATCCGGGACTCTGGTATTTATGTTTGTATCTCACTACTCGCTTTACTCAAAACCCAGTAGCTATGCAGATTTTTCATCTGATGCTCGCTACTGGGGCGATCTATATCTTTGCCAGATTTTCTCCTTTCACTAAATTGCAAAAAGTGCTGTTTTCCTTCGGTTATTTTCCCTTTTATGAGTATGGTATTATCAGCCGCAACTACACTTTAGGAATTCTATTAATTTTCTTATTTTGTGCTTTATATAAAACTCGCACAAAGAGTTATCTGGCTCTATTTATCATTTTAGCATTGCTCTCAAACACAAATATTATTGGGTTGATTATAGCTATATCACTGGGAATAACCTTAGCATTTGAAGCAATTTTTTACAAAAGTGTTATTAATCTCCGTTTTCCTAAGAAGCAAGATATTGTTCTTAGCGTTCTTGTCTTCACTCTAGGAATTGGTATGGCAGTATCCCAATTAATCCCTCCAGCCGATTTTGCCTATAAGGTGAATGGATTAAAAAAAATAAGCCTGTCCTCAGCGCTCAAGCCCATTACAGCTATCTGGAAAAGTTATATTCCAATACCTGATATCTTGAGTTATAATTTTTGGAACACGAACTTGCTAACAACAAGCTTGCTTGGGAATCTACTTTCTGTAATTTTATCCCTAGTCTTGCTTGTCTTTTTTGTTGGGATCTTTATTCGGAGACCAATCCCACTCTTCTTGTATGTTTCCGGAACAGCTTTCATTCTACTCTTTGACTTTTCCACAAGCTATTCTGGATTCTTTTTAAGACATTATGGATATTTGTATATTCTATTGATTAGTTGTCTATGGATTTCATCTTATTATAATCAATCCAATTTTTTATTTCGTTGGTCAAAAAAGCTAAGCTATTTTTCTAAGAAAAATAAAAAGTTAATTATTCTGATAATTTTGTTAGCTCAGATGATAGCGGGAACCTTTGCTTATACTATGGATCTATTTTATCCTTTTTCATCAGCAAAATCTGCCGCTCAATTGATTGAGAGTCAACAGATAAGTGACCTGCCAATTGTCGCTAACTATACAGCCTCTCCCTTGTCTGCATTTTTGAATAAAAAAATCTATTTTTTAGAAACAGAGCAATTGGGCAGTTTTATAAAGTGGGACAAAAATTGGCTCAAGACAAGGTGGAATGAAAAGACTCATCGTGAAAATATTAACAAATTCATCAAGCAAAATAATACAACAATACTATTAATATTAGACTATGAAATATCCACAAAAAATTATAAATTAAACATTGAAGAGTTTGCAAATTTTACAAATAGTATTGTCTATGACCATAGTCACTACTATATGTATCTGATTTCTCCTCAGTATCGCTAGTCACAATCCTTTTGTTGGGGGAAAACTATCTAAGGTGTCAGTATAAGGATAATATTGCCGAGATTTCTTTTATTTGACCAATTCTTCAACAATTTGTCGGATT
>NZ_JBKHUP010000203.1:0-5867 GCF_046565525.1 Coleofasciculus sp.
CCAGTTGAGTCAGTATCTGTCAGCAATAGTAATCTATCCGTTGCGGCTACTGGTGAAGGTGGGAAAGCTGGGGGAGTGACGATAAATACCGAACAGTTAAATTTAAATGCGCGATCGCAACTCTCAGCCTCCAACATCTCTGGTGTTAGCCAAGATATTAGTTTACAAGGCTTAGACACCTTAGAAGTCAACAACAGTCTGATTTCCGCCTCGACTCAAAGCGGTAAAGCCGGAAGCTTAAGCGTCAATGCGACTGAATCTGTAGACTTAACCGGAGTAGGTGGTTTATCCGTTGCCGCCACAGGGGAGGGCGGTACAGCAGGCGACTTAACCGTGAACACTCGTCAAATGTCTGTCCGAGATGGGGCAACTGTAACCGTCAGCAGTCCCTTTGGACAAGCCGGAAACCTAACCATCCAGGCAAATTCCCTAATTCTCGACCAAGGTCAACTCACCGCCGAAACGGGCTTCAGTGGTATTGAAGGCGGTGCAAATATCCGTCTTTCAGACTTAAACACCCTATTCATGACCAATGAAAGCCGCATCTCTGCCAAAGCCTCCGGTGATGCCAATGGCGGTAATATTGACATTAACACCACTTTCCTCATCGCCCAACCTCCAGAAGGTGTCAACGGGAGTGATATCATCGCCAGTGCTGAACGTGGCGACGGTGGGCGCATTACCATCACCGGTGAAGGCATCTTTGGTATCCAAGAACGCCCAGCCATTGATGAAAATCGCACCAACGATATTGATGCAAGTTCCCAATTTGGCGCACCGGGAGAGGTGGAACTCAACGCCCCCCTTGATCCCAATCGCGGACTCATTGAACTCCCCAGAACCTTCGTTGACCCCACTGGGCAAATTAATCGAAGCTGTGCAGTCGTAACCGAGAACGGCGTCAATTCATTTACTGTAACTGGACGAGGCGGCTTACCCCTTAGTCCCGATGAGGTACTTCCCCCCGATACCGTCGTGGAAGATTTAGGCACACTGGTGAGTCACCTCGGAACATCAGCACAGCCAAACACCGAGACGATGGATAATTTTTCTGTGTCTAATCCTCAACCGCCCCAGCGAATTATCGAAGCCCAAGGTTGGATAAAAACACCCGATGGACAAATTATTCTAGTTGCGGAAGTCCCGCCAAGCAATTATCAGGGGAACTGGCACAATCCTACCCATTGCGTCGCAACGGATGAATAGTAGAGGTTCACATCTTGCGCCATTCAAAAGCAACCGTAGGGGCGCACCGACGTGCGCCCTTTGCCCGACGTGCATCCAGAAAACCTGACCAAACCCAATCAATTTGGATTAAATCCCTATCCCAACATTCCAATTGAATACCATGGCGAAAAAACGGTCTATTTTAACAATTTGGTGGCAAAATTTTTATCAAAAACAGGTTGGTTCTGAGGATTGGGTGAAACAGTTGGGTAGAAGCATTTGGGGCTTTCGGACAAAGGTAATCTCCCTTCGGTGGCAAAATTTTTATCAAAAACAGGTTGGTTCTGGGGATTGGGTGAAGCATTTGGGTAGAAGCATTTGGGGCTTTCGGACAAAGGTAATCTCCCTTCGGTGGCAAAATTTTTCTCACAAACAGGTTGATTCTGGGGATTGGGTGAAGCATTTGGGTAGAAGCATTTGGGGCTTTCGGACAAAGGTAGTCCCCCAAATGCTTCACCCCTACGAATACCCCTACGAATACCCCTACGAATACATGCACCAATACATATACCGTTGGCGTCTGTGGCGAGTTCTTAAATACGTCGGTTTAGGACTCATCACGACTCTACTCATCCTATTTTTATCCCTAACCATTTCGCCCACCAGCTATGGCACATCCTTAACTGCGGATATCTCCCCGTTAAAACCCATTGATACACCTCCCCTTCCATCCCCACTCCTCAGCCAATCCCCCCATAACGCCCCTCAACTCGTGCAACAGGGTAGAGACCACTATCACATTGGAGACTACACCCAAGCCATCACCCTTTGGCAACAAGCCGCTGACACATTTGCCAGCCAAGGCGATACCTTAAACCAAGCCCTAATCCTGAGTAACCTCGCCTTAGCCTATCAAAAAATCGGACAATGGACTCAAGCCAACCAAGCTATCGCCACCAGTCTCCAAATTCTCCACCGTTCAAACTGTGGGAATGACCTCTCCCCCAGCCCCTCTCCTGCTTGCTTACAAGTCCTCGCCCCCATCCTCAACAGCCAAGCCAACCTGCAACTCGCCCAAGGACAATACGACCAAGCCCTCACCACCTGGGAACAAGCCGCCAAACTCTATCACCACCTCAACGATACTCCTAACCTTATCGGTAGCGTGATTAACCAAGCCCACACCCTCCGCGTCCAGGGATACTACCGCCGCGCCTATAATACCTTAGAACAAATCCGGCAAACCCTAGACAATCAACCCGACTCCCTGACCAAAGCTGCTGGCTTACGGTCAATCGCTGACCTCCTCCACCTCCTCGGTCAAACCGACTCCGCCAGCCAAACTTTAACCCAAAGTTTAGCCATCGCCCGCCGCCTACAATCCCCCACGGAAATCACCTCCACCCTGATCAGCTTAGGCAACAACGCCCGGTCTCAACAACAGATTCGCCAAGCCCTAACCTATTACCAAGAAGCCGCCACCACCGCCCCATCCGCCTCATCCCAATTCCAAGCCCAAGTCAATCAATTCAGTCTCCTCGTCGCCACTCAACAACTCAGCCAAGCCCGCACCCTCTGGACGCAACTCCAATCCCAACTTCCTCACCTCCCCCTCAGCCACACCACGATTTATGCCCAAATTAACCTCGCCCAAACCCTCAACCGCCTGCGCCAGATTTCTCCACAAGCCGCACCCCCATTATCCGAAATCGCCCAATCCCTCGCCACCACTGTCCAACAAGCAAAAGAACTCAACGACCTCCAAGCTGAATCCTACGCCCTCGGTTATCTAGGAACTCTTTACGAAACGTCTAAACAATGGTATAATTCCCAAAACTTAACCCAAAAAGCCCTCAGCCTTGCTCAAAAAATTAACGCTCCAGAACTAATCTACCGTTGGCAATGGCAATTAGCACGCCTGTACAAGGTTCAGGGAAACAGGGATGAAGCGATCGCAGCTTACACCGAAGCCGTTTCTGCTCTCCAGTCTCTACGCCGAGACATCGCCGCTGTCAACCCAGATCTGCAATTTTCATTCCGCGATAGTATCGAACCCCTCTATCGCCAATTTGTCGCATTACTCCTAACTCAGGAAGATAAGGGAGCTGGGAAGCTGGGGGAGCAATGTAGAGACGTAGCATGCTACGTCTGGAAGCAGGGGGAGAGAGAATTCCCCAATCCCCAATCCCCAATCCCCAATCACCTAAAACAAGCCCGTCAACTGATTGAAGCCCTACAAGTCGCAGAACTGAATAACTTCTTTCAACAAGCCTGCTTAGACGCCCCCACCCTCAACGTTGACCAAGTAGACCAAACCGCTGCGGTTATTTACCCGATTATCCTCAACAACCGCCTTGATGTCATCCTCAGCTTACCGGGTTCCCGCCTCCACCATTACAGCACCCCCGTCTCCGAAGCCAAACTCACCGAAATTAGCGATCGCCTGCAACAAGCCCTCTACCACGATCCCATCCGTCGCGGTATTTTCAGCACCGACACCCTATTACCCCTCGCCCAACAACTCTACGACTGGCTAATCCGTCCGGCTGAATCTGCGATCGCGGCTAGCCAAGTCCAAACTCTCGTCTTCATCCCTGATGGCGTACTGCGAAACCTGCCCATGGCAATTCTCCACGACGGTCAGCATTATCTCATCGAAAACTATAGTATTAGCCTCAATCCTGGTTTACAACTCCTCGACCCCAAACCCTTACCCGAAACCCAGCTAAAAGCCCTCACCGCTGGACTCACTGAAGCCCGCCCTAACTTCCCTCCTCTAGAAAACGTCACTCTGGAACTCAATCAAATCCAAGCCACTTTACCTAGCGAAATCCTCTTAGATCAAGATTTTACCAGCACCCGTTTAAAAGACCAGTTAACCCGCACAAATTTTCCCATCGTTCACCTCGCCACTCATGGTCAATTCAGTTCCAACGCCGAAGACACCTTCATCCTCGCCTATGATCGCCCCCTGAATGTCCATGAATTAGGCGAACTCCTGCGCCGACGTACCCAAGAGGGTCAAAGCGGGATTGAACTCTTTGTCCTCAGTGCTTGTCAAACCGCTGCGGGGGATAATCGCGCCACCCTGGGACTCGCTGGCGTTGCGGTTCAAGCTGGCGCACGCAGTACATTAGCAACGTTATGGTCTGTGAGTGATCAAGCCACCGCCGAATTTATGAAGGAATTCTATCAGAAACTAATTGAAACCAACAATAGCAAAGCCGAAGCCCTGCGTTACGCTCAACGCCGCCTCCTTAACCATGCCAATTTCCATCATCCCTTTTTCTGGGCACCCTATGTATTAGTTGGCAATTGGTTATGAAATGGTCATTGGTCATTTTTCAGAGAGTATTACCCTTCTACACTTCTATTGGATATACTCCATCTAGGCAATAGCATCATTTGTGCTTGTGGGGAGTGAATTTTTATGAACTTGACGGCAGAACAGGGCTTAAACCAAGGAAAATACGTCCTCAATACCCAACTCGGCGCCGGTGTTTTCAATCTCACCTACAAAGCAACCGATACAGAGTCAGGTCAATCGGTTGTGATTAAAACCTTAGGTGAAGCACTGCGCCAGCATGAAAACGTGAATCAATTCAAGCAGCAATTTTTAGACATCGCCAAACGATTGAATTACTGCCAGCATCCTCATCTGGTGCGCGTCATTGACTATTTTGAGGAAACGGGATATCCCTACCTGGTTATGGAATATATCCCCGGACAGACATTGGCAGACGTTATGCAAGGGGGTTACTTGTCAGAGGCGGAGGCGATTAACTATATCCGTCAAATCAGCGACGCGGTAAAGGTCCTACACCAAGTCGAATTACTCCACCGAAATATCCAACCCAAAAACATTATTCGGCGTCAGGATAGCGATCGCGTTGTGTTATGTGAGGTTGGGATGCTCTATGAGTTCACCCCAGGCGTCCAACAAACCTACGCCAGTCTCCTGTGTGCTGGCTATGCTCCTCCAGAAGACAATACCTTGACAAACACAGCAACGCGGCAAACGGATATCTATGCTTTAACCGCAACATTCTACTGCTTACTCACGGGATATCCCCCCTTACCCGCACCTGTGCGACAGGCGTTGCTAGAAAAGGGAGAGGATTGCCTATTTTCCTCACCCTCAAAAACCCACTTGTCTAAATGGAGTCCCACCATTAAACAAACACTACGGTACGGTCTAGAACTCATCCCTAACAACCGTCCCCAAACGATAGACACCTGGCTAAAGCAGCTTCCCCTTCAGGAGTCTGTTGCTGTCCCTGAACCGATAATCACTCAGCCCGTCGAAAACCAGCCTAACTCAAAACCATCTCCTCGAATGAAGCGAAAGGTTAAAACTCAAAACTCAAAACTCAAAACTCCCAAAACGAAAGCCTCAATACCGTTACAAGCTTTGTTCATGACAGGAGCGATCGCGGCGTCAGCAGGGATTGGATTTGGCTATGCTGTACGACTCAACCAACCGGGCGAACCCGGAGCAACGATTTTGCATACCCAACAAACCTTTCCTCCCCGTAGCGATTGGCCTGTTTCCGATGAATGGGTGATTGGTGATTAGTAATTGGTGAATTGGGGAAAGGTGACTGGGAAAATCCTCTCTTGTCTCCGTTACATAAGATCTACCCAAAGCTACCCATAAATGGACATCTTTGGAACTTACTTCCTGCTTCACTCTGGCGGTG
>NZ_JBKHUP010000204.1:0-5629 GCF_046565525.1 Coleofasciculus sp.
TAGTTATTAACTGGGGGCGCAAACTGAAAAATAAGGGTAATGCTCTTATCACAGTTTAAATGCATGACAGCTTACTCTGCCTGAATAAGGGCTTAGTGTGGCTCCTGTGTTGCTGAAGTTTAGCTGAAGTTCAGCTAAATCACGTCTGAATTTAGCCTGTTTTAGTTCTCGTTCAGCATTCTCTCGCTGAACTTCCATCACTTTGGACTGATAGTCGCTCAGTCGAGAAAGGTAGTCAGATTTGGCGGTTTGCAGGGAGAGCGATCGCCTGATTCAGCACTTGCTCAGACCTTACGCGCTCCAACGCAAGTGCTTGACGTTCCCGAATGATGTCTCTGTCCATCACTTGGATCAGTTCTTCCTTTCGGAAACGGTACTCAGGTAATGGGGTTTGATTTAAACTGGCTAACATCGCCCTCGCTGATTCAACCGCCGCGACTTCGGCTGAGTAATCTGCAATGGGTGGTGAGGGTGGAATCGGGACAGGTTGGTTAGTTGCGATCGCTAACTCTAATTCCCTTCTCTTAGTCAAGAGAAATTTCCTCTCGTCTGGGTTGTCCACCAGGACTTGACCGATTTTGACCCTATCGCCTTCCTCAACCTGGATGTTCTCCAGCTTGGCGACGGTGGCTGATACTGTGTGACGGGTTCGGGTGCGGATGGGTTCAGATTTTTCTTGTACAGACGTTGCATGCAACGTCTCTACATCATTACCCGCGATTGCGCTTCGCGCACTGCCAGAGGCAATCGCCCAGTTTTTTCGCTTAGCTTTATTCCCATTGGTGAACAGTAACAGCCCGACGAGGGCAATGATTAGCCACTTATTCATAGACTTTTACCTCCAGCGTTCCGATTGCCCACTGATTCTCTAACGCTTGCATGGCTTGCGGTACGGGGCAATAGTTTAAGGTGACTTTCGAGCCAGAGATAGTGAGGATTTCTCCCGGTGCTGTGTCCACCTGGGGCATGGCTTCTGGCATATCCACATCCACAGAACCGCTTAAATACGCCTCGCCCCTGACTGTTTTTAACTTGGTATTGACTTCCTCGTCATCAAACGTGAGTTGTTGAGTGGTAACTGTGACGGGTTTGCCGACTTCCAGCTTGAGCGATGAGGTAATCAGGGATTTTCCGACATGATGGACTTTTGTTCCATCAGTTAAGATAAACCCGGAATCCTCACCAACGACTAGAAATCGACCTGACACCGGGGCGCGATCGCTCTTCTGATATCCCTCAACTTCTGCCCAGATGCGATGATTGGCGGCGTTCTGGTTATAGGTTTTCATGATTCCTGGGTCTTTGAGTCCCAAGGAGGTTGTAGCTGTTTGCACGATTCCACCGCTGGCATTAAAGTGTAGCGATATCAGCAACACCAAAACTGATACTGCCATCACCCAGTATTCCCCGCGTCCCCCAGTTTTGAGCCTGCGCCGGGGGTTCGACCCGCAGACACACCAGACGGGTTCGGGATAAAATAACTGGACGCCTTGCTTGGTGAAGGTGTCAGCGAAGCAGCTAATAAAGTAACCTAACGGGATTGCGATCGCGACTTTTACCGGATATGTCAGGATGAGCCAGGACAACCACGTCAGTAATGCGATCGCGGCGGTGGCTAAGAGTGAATGAGTGATGGAACGATGGGGAAATCGGGCTTCTATCCAACTGGCGATGGGGTAGAACATCGAACCGATTGTGCTTTCGGTGGTGTCGATGTCGGGTAATTGGCTGCTTAAGATGGCGACTCCCAGGACGACTGGATCAGCCGATTGTAAGATTAAACTGGTTGCGGTTGCCGAGATAACGGCGTGAGTTACACTCATCATTGTCCTAGTCTCCTACGTGAACCGCGCACTCTCCCCAGTTGCTTGAGCATCATCCCAATTATTAGAGCGCATCCACCCACGATGTATAACCCGCGATCGCAGGTTCCCATGCCAATAAATCTCACTATTGACAATGCCATGATGCCACTAATGACGATTGGCGAGATGTCCAAGTATTGGGCGTGTTCGGGATTCTCTGGGTTCAAGCCCAGGGCTTCCGCCCTTAATACTTTTCGGGCTAATGTCGGGTTCTGTCCGGCTAAGGGTTGAAGCTTCGCCAGCCGCTTCTCGTCAATGCTGATTCCCAGTCGTTGGGCTTCTTGTCTCATCCGTTCCCGGATGTCGCGATCGCTCGGTGGCGATAGTTCTATCTCTAAAGTCTCTAGAAAAATGTCGCGGCTGGGATTGGTGATGGCAAATAAGCATAGTTTTAACCCGTCTGCCATTAAGTCTTGTAACCAATATCGAATCCCCGCTGGGAGGCGTTTGGCTTCGGGGAGGATGAAGATTAATTCATCGGAAGTCTGGTCTCGTATCGCTTCTTTTAATTCTTCTAGGGTAAGCTTTCTTTCTCCAACGATTTCGCCGTCTTCGTTGAGTTTATCTTCAACTGTATCCACGCCCATTTGGTTAGCAATTGAGACGAGGAAGTTTTTTCCACTTCCTTTATATGTGGCTAAGATTGCGCCGAATTCTTCAGCTAAAACGACGGGAAATCCATCGGCTAATCCTAATTCCCCTAGAACTAAAACTGACTGACCGGCTTCTAATATTGATTTAATTAGGTGGTAGTCTTTCGTCTGTGCCTCTGTAAAATGTCTGAGGCTAGCGCTGCCTGATTTGGCTTTGGGTGAGCGACTTCTCGCACTTCCTCCACCTTAGCCCGTAAGTCTTCGGGTAGGTCATTTTCAGACATCATTGAGGCTAGATTTAGAGCGACTAAATCTGGATGGGTAGCATAGTATGCCTTGAGTTCAGCCGCGTGGCGGAAGATTTCCGATTCTGGGGTTTCGGGTTCTGGAGGGGGATCGGGTATGGCTAATCCCTCAATATCCTCGCTCGTGGATTCTTCAGTTTCTCGCTTGTCGATCGCTCCGTTGAGCCGGGGTTAATTTTCCTCTCTGTTTTGAATAGGTCTTCATACGTGGTGTTGGTTTGATCCGCCAGTCGGGAGAGTGTGGAGGGTTTCGGCTTCTGTGTCGCCCTCGCTGGCTGCTGGGAAACGTGACATCCATATTTTCATATTTGAGGAGAGTTTTTTAAAGTTTTGATGAAGATGAAATTATTTCTTAGCAATAAGTTTATTTTATGTATTTGACGTATTTGCGTTGTTTCCGGAATTTCTTTGGCTTAATAATTGTAAGTATTTGGGTAGATTGAAACCCTTGTCAGTCCTCGAACCATACCCATTAAAGCTAAAACTCTTTATCTGTATAGGTTTGACGCAATTTAAACCTCATTTTTTTGTCTAAGTACCGTTAATTTTAATCTTAATAATTAGTTACATATATAAGCATGGATTAAGTGTAAATTTATAAAGCATTGATGAAGATAAAATTCTAGCTATTCCGCAAATGCTAATTCGGTTTATTATTCTGGCAGAGTAAATCAGCTTCAGTCTAAAAAAGGGTATTATGAAAAACAAAAGGACGAGCTTATCAATTATATTTACAAGTATTGCTACGACGGTTACCCTTGGTCTTTCAATACGTGCAGAAGCAGCAGACCTCAGTATCGGGCTAAACTTCACCAGTAGTACATTTGGTGTGGATAGTGGCTTCCGACCACCTGACACAATGGGTGGAGTTGGTTCAGATCATATTGTTGAACTAATTAATGGACGGTATTCGGTCTACGAAAAAGCTACAGGTACGCGAGTTCAGACCAGTTCACTCGACCAGTTTTGGAGGGATGCTGGAGTGAATTTTAGCAGCTTCACCTTCGATCCTCGATTGCTATATGACCCCTTCAGTGAACGGTGGTTTGCCGCTTCTGTGGATAACGCCAGGAGAGACAACAACTTTCTGTTAGCCGTATCCAATTCTTCCGATCCCACTGCGGGTTGGACTGGCGTGGCAATTGACAGTGACTCCAGAAACCAGCGCTGGGCAGATTATCCGACCTTAGGATTCGACGGAGACGGGGTTTATCTGGCGGCTAATATGTTTCCCATTTCTGGTCGTGGTGCTTTTGGTTTAACGACAACGATTGTAGCAGTACCAAAAAATGATTTGCTGGCAGCGACACCAACAGCCACTATCGCAACGGAATTAGAAAACATTATTTCCGACGCCACAGTACCTTCTGAACAACCTATTACTAATCCACAACTGGCAGTGCCGGAGAATGAACTCCTACCAGGAACACCAACGGCTTCTATTGTGCCAGAAGATGTCTTGCCCGCTGCAACATCGGCAACTGTTAATGCAACTCTATTCGAGAATAATTCGACCTCTATCACAGGATTTACAGTGCAACCTGTTGTCGATTTGGACAATACAGGTTTACCCGCAGCGCTGTTGTCTAGCTTCAGAACATCGTCCGGTTTGTTCAAGCGCTCAAATATCATCGGAGATATAAACTCACCAACGCTTGATACCTCAGACGGACTCATTTCTGTAGAACCGTTCTTTTCCAAGTCTAGTGCTGAACAGCCTGGTCCAAAAAAGAATCTTGAAATAGCCAACGGCAGCATTTTCCATGGGAATGTAGTGTTGCAGAATGGAGCTTTCTGGGGGGTGCAAACTGTGAACAACGCGGGGCGGGCAGCACTTCGCTGGTTCCAGATTGATGCCACCACTAACTTACTCATGCAAGAAGGTCTGATTAGTGATCCAAATCTCGATTTCTACTACGGCTCCATTGCAGTCAACGATTTTGATGATGTTGTGATTGGTTTCAGTGGGTCTGGTGAAAATCAGTTCGTTAGCAGCTATGCCGCGCTGGGTCAAACTTCTGGTGGAATGACCACCTTCGATACTCCACTGCTACTTAAAGAAGGTGTTGATGACTATCAGATTGGTACAGGTCGTAACCGCTGGGGAGATTACAGCGCGACCACTATTGATCCGACTGATCCTTTTACCTTCTGGACATTTCAGGAGTTTGTTTCGGCAGAGAACCGATGGTCTACGCAGATTACTGAGCTGAAAATTGCCAGCACGACCGTCCCAGAACCTGCCTCTGTGTTAGGCGTGTTAACTTTTGGTGCTTTCGGTGCTACTTCGCTGAAGCGCAAAAACAAAAATTAATATATTCCACGAGTGGTACAGCGATCGCACTCCCTCCCCCAACCCGTCAAACTCCCAACCCGACAGCGTTTCAGGTTTCGGGCAAGGTAGCGATCGCCCCAAACGCATTGTCAGATAAATTAGACAAATTCAGCATAAATAAACATCTCGACTCCTAATCCGATTAAAAGTAGAAGCTCTCCCCAGGATAGAATTGTCACACCTAAAGGAGGTTTTGGAACCAGAAACCAGAATGCTGCTAAAGCAATTATGCCTGAACAGACAAACGTAATCTCATCTACAATTAATTGCTGGATCTTGCGGCGTTTGCGGTGTTTATCAGTACGGTGAACCATCTCCCAACCAAAGAGGGTTTCATTGTCCCCATAACCTATGTGTTCCTTCACCTTATCTACCAGCTTATAGCTAATGTATCTACCGATCGCCGAAATCTTTTCATCGTTAACAACATACGTCCAACCCAGAATCAGGCATACCCCGCATTTCTCACAAAAGGCGTGATTGCGAATAGCAGAAACCTTACCAGACAAGGATTTAAGCCCATTTCTTCAC
>NZ_JBKHUP010000205.1:0-5526 GCF_046565525.1 Coleofasciculus sp.
TAACTGATAACTGATAACTGATAACTGATAACTGATAACTGATAACTGATAACTGATAACTGATAACTGATAACTGACAACTGCTTCCGTCAAACCAAGGCTTCACTACAAACAATTACCGGAATTAGATACTCCTCATCTGGCATTTGCCGACGCCCTCGCCATTCTTGTCGGTCATATTGGGCGTAAAGTTGCTTAAGTTTGATAAATAGTTCATTTCCATTTATATTATTACGTTTTAGCCGATTTAACTCGCGCTTTAGTCCCGTGGTGACGGGTTCGCGGAAGGCTTTTTCTAATAGATTAATTTGGGATTTGATGTCCTCATCGTTAATTGTTTCAAAAAAGAGTCGGAGTTCCCGTAAACTATATTTTTGTCCTTGGCTAAGATTGCGGCTATAGTCCCGTTCCGCTTGACGGTGTTTCACGTCTTCGGCAAATTGACGTTTAATTCTCATCACCGCCGCATTATAATCCTGGGGTAAGGATAATCCCGCCTCTTGTTTGCTGCTTTTGAGTCGTCCTAAAATGCGAGACATATCCCGTGATACAATCTCTCCCTTGTCATCGAGTAAGACTAACTGCTGATACCCTTTTAACTCAGGGCGATTAGGATAGGAGGCTTCGCAGAACACGAATAATCCTTTATTCAGGGAGAATTTAGCGGTGCGGATACCGTGGGGTAAATTAGCGATGCGTTTATATTCTGCTGGGTCATCTTTTTGTAACTGGCGCAGGATTTCCTCAGCCTCATTCAGGTCTAAAAATTCCCCATTATCCTCAAATAAACTCAGTTGCTGGCTATCGCCATTTTTCTCATAGATAGCGTACATGGCGTCTTCATTTAGTTGTTCCGTGGGGTCGAGAATTGCCGCATCTTCGCCGATGGTTTCATGAATTTCGGCGATGCGGTTGGCTAGGATACGACGCAAGCCGAGATTTCTGTCTAAACCAGTTTCGGGTAAAAAGTTAAAGCCGTAAACGATATCATTTTCACTACCAATTCTATCAATCCGACCAAACCGCTGAATTAAGCGCACCGGGTTCCAATGGAGGTCATAGTTAATGATTAAGTTACCATCTTGTAAGTTTAGCCCTTCGGCTAAAACATCAGTGGCAATTAAAGTGTTAATTTCCGATTCATTCCGGGTAAATTGATAGTCGGGGTTGGCTTTGGGGGCGAATCTACCCACGATACGGGCTTTACTTTTATCGCCGCTATAAATGACTTCAATATCCGCTTGTTTCCCGTCGGGGTTTAGGTTTTCGTAGAGGTAACGGGCGGTGTCGGCGTATTGGGTAAAAATTAAGCGTTTACCGTTGTTTAGGGGGGCTTTATCCAGCCAGGTTTTTAGGGTTTGTAGTTTGGTGTCTTGGGCGGGAGTGATGGGTTGAACTAAAGCGAGGATTTTCTCGAAGAGTTTGATATCGTGTTGGATATGTTTATGTAGACGTTCAGCATCAAAGTCTTCAAGTTTGTATTTGCCAGAGGCTTGACGTAACGCATCAAGTATGTCTTGTTCTTCGGCTTGGTTGGGTTCATAGAGAATAGATTGGGCTTCCTCCCCAGCGGGAACAAATCCTTGAGTTAAGGCTTTCTCAAACAGATAATGGGCGTTGAGGAGTTTTTTCACGGTTTCTCGGAAAGCTTCTACGCTAGACTCGAAGCGTTTGAATAGTAGTACCCGGATGAGTCCGCGCAGGTTAGCCCCGGCTGTTTGTAAGCTGGAATAGGGTTCTTGTTTCTGCTGGGCTTTTAAGACATACTTGCCTAAACCGTAACGCGCATAACAGAGTTCGTTGGCGGGGGAATTAACTAATTGGCGCTGGCGGGATTTTCCGAGATAGTGGCGCAGTTGTTGGTATAAGCCTTGATAGGTATCTTCGATGCTGTATTCAATGGTTTCTAATTGGCGTTTGG
Organism: Coleofasciculus sp.; assembly: GCF_046565525.1. Lineage (NCBI taxonomy): Bacteria > Bacillati > Cyanobacteriota > Cyanophyceae > Coleofasciculales > Coleofasciculaceae > Coleofasciculus > Coleofasciculus sp. Next base: position 1,922 of record NZ_JBKHUP010000205.1, read on the forward strand.
GGAAAAATTGGTGCTTCCCGCCTACAATCACGTAGGCGCGGCGTTTCCCGTTGAGGTAGGCGGAAAAGTTGGCGGGTTCGATGGGTTGATGGGTTTGGGCGTCGAAGCCGTACCAACGGAGAATGTGGTTACGGGTGCGGCGGATCAGGATATGGGATAATAAATTGGGTAAGTCGCGATCGCCTTTTTCGACTAATTTAAAGTAAGCTTTTAAATCCGGGGGGTCTACGGGTAAGTCGGTTTTGTCGTCGGGGTGGAAGAGTTTAATCTGGTTATAGATATCCCAGGCGCTTTTATTACGGGGGGTGGCGGTGAGAAAGCAGCATTGTTTCCCAGTGGCGAGGAAGGTTTCCACGATTTTGTAGCGTTGGGTGCTAGGATTGCGGAGGTTATGGCTTTCGTCGATAAGGATAAAGTCTCTATCTTTATAGCGGAAGTCGTTGACGAGAAGGTTTTCCCCATTTTCGGTATCATCTCGCAGCATTCCCAGGGAGAGGACACGGGCGTTGAGATGATAGACTTCATTGTAACGTTCCCACATTTCTATGAGGGGGGCGGGACAAAGAATTAAAGGGCGGGCGCGTTCGACTTGTTCAAACCGTTTAACAATCGCCGCGCCAATAAAGCTTTTCCCTAAGCCAACGACATCGGAGACGAAACAGCCGCCGTAGTCGCGGATAATTTTGATGGCTTGGTTAACGGCTACTTTTTGGAAGTCGGCGAGTTTACGGGTAATCGCGTCATCGGCGATAATTTCAATCCGGTTTTCCTCCTGGATGCGATCGCGGACTAACATATAGAGGGTTTTCATATAAATATCGTAGGGGCGGGTTGGCGCCATTACCCACGACTGCTGCATCTGCTGCATTAGGGTTTCGTCGAAGTCTTCGGCGTCTTCCCAGAGTTGGTTAAACCAGTGGGTGAGTTGTTGGTGGTTGTCGTTTCCGTGAACAATAACGTTGAGTTCAGTATTATGGGAAATGCCGGATAAGGTGAGATTAGAGGAACCGACAACAGCAATACCATTTTCGGCGCGATCGCGGAGTTGTCCCAATTGATTATAAACTTTACCATAGTCGAAGATGTAGGCTTTGGCGTGGAGTCGTCCTTTGGTATACACTCGCACCTGTAAGCGTTTTTCTTCTATCATCTGTACCAGGTTTTTCACCAAGGTTTCCGCTGCATCGGTTTGATCCATTAATTCTACGCTAGAACGGATATTTTCTGCTGTTTGGGCTACCATTTCCTGGCGGAGAATGCGTTTGGGATAGGTTTGGGCTTCGATTTGGTCTTTAATTAGTTCTAAGCGGCGATATCCTTCGGCGAGTTGTTCGATGGTTTCGCGGTTGCTGGTATTACCGATAAGTAACCGCATCTCCTTTATATTAGTGAGGCGAGGGGCGATGGCGATGAAACCAGAAAGGAAGAAATAACCGACAGCAAAATGGGCGGCGTCTGAGGAGTCGAGGATACAGTTAATACTGTCTACCAGTTTTTGGTTGCGGTTGTCGATGATATCGTGAGTTGTCATTTGTCATTTGTCATTCGTCAAAGCCAGTAGTAGCGTGACTCAGCTAATTGGGTTCGTAGTGAGGGCTTTAGCCCTAATCTGGGAATTCGCCGATAATTTGATTTTACAATACAGAGAAGTTTCTCCCCAAGGGTAATAATACGATGGTACAGACAATCTTTGCCAAAGAACTCAGCCTCTACGATTTAGAAACAGAATTTGGTTTACAGTTAACCGAGGATGCTTGTTTTACGGAATGGGTGAGTGATGTCACAGTTACTGAATCCGAAAAGCAGGCATTAAACCGCATCCGCAGCAATTACTTGAATTTAACTCGATACCGTTTTATGTCAGAAGAGGCAGTTAAAATGGTTGTGCTGTCTCCTTTACTGGATTTAGCCGGATTTTATCAGCCGCCCTTTGCGATTGAAACGGAAACCTCGATTCAAATTTCGGCTGAAGATGACGGCATTATAGTTAAAGGTAGTATTGATGTTTTAGTCGTACAGCAACGGTTGTGGATACTGGTGATTGAATCCAAGGCGACTAAATTTGATGTGATGACGGCTTTACCTCAAGCCCTGGCTTATATGCTGAGTGATGGGAACAAAAAAGAACCCAGGTTTGGTTTATTGGTGAATGGCAGAGAATTTGTTTTTGTTAAACTTATTGGGCAAGTTCAACCCCAGTATAGTTTATCTCAGGCGTTTTCTATACTTAAACCCGATGATGACTTATATGATGTCCTAAATTTACTTAAATACATTGGTGGTTTGATTCGCTAGTAGTAGGTTAGGTTGAGGAACGAAACCCAACCCGTTAACCTTAAAAACATTGGTGGTTTGATTGGTAGGGGCCCACGCTCCGTGCTATTGGTGTCAACTTAAAACTGAAACCCTTACTTAGTAAGAGATCCCCCCTAGCCCCCCTTTGAAAGCAGGGGGATTTAGGGGGATCTAAACGGATGAGGTGTCAGTTCAGACAGAAGAATTCTGGGACTTAGGAGTTTATAGTAAAGAAAGCCAATGGTATTGAATAGGGGCTTATAGGAGCGCACACTTTCCCATGATGAAATAGTACCTGAAATCACAGCAGAAATCAAGAGATTCATTCGATTTTTTTGAGCGGTAATTTGCCAGGTAACTCGGTGGGTTACGACGGCGCGTTTATTAAACGGTTTGTTGATTAATTAAGCACCGTCTCACCCAGGATGGCGAATGAGGTGTAAGTTCAGGGAGAAGAAGTCTGGGACTGAGAAGTTTATAGTAAAGAAAGCCAATGGTATTGAAAAGGGGGTTATAGGAGCGCACATTTTCCCATGATGAAATAGTACCTGAAATCACAGCAGAAATCAAGAGATTCATTCGATTTTTTTGAGCGGTGATTTGCCAAATAACTTGATGGGTTACGACGGTGCGTTTATTAAACGGTTTGTTGATTAATTAAGCATCGTCTCACCCAGGATGGCGAATGAGGTGTAAGTTCAGACAGAAGAAGTCTGGGATTTAGGAGTTTATGGTCAAGGATGCCAATGGTATTGAAAAGGGGGTTATAGGAGCGCACATTTTCCCATGATGAAATAATACCTGAAATCACAGCAGAAATCAAGCGATTCATGGGATTTTTTTGAGCAGTGATTTGCCAGATAACTCGGTGGGTTATGATGGTGTGTTTATTAAACGGTTTGTTGGATTAATTAAGCATCGTCTCACCCATGATGGCGGATGATGTGTCAGTTTAGGGAGAATAATTATGGGACTGAGGAGTTTAGGGTCAGGGATACCAATGGTCTTGAGTAGGGGGTTATAGGAGCGCACATTTTCCCATGATGAAATAATACCTGAAATCACAGTATAAATCAAGAGATTCATGGGATTTTTTTGAGTGGTGAGAAAGCCGATAACTTGGTGGGTTATGACGGCGGGTTTATTAAACGGTTTGTTGGATTAATTAAGCATCGTCTCACCCATGATCGCGGCTGATGGGTGAGTTCAAGGAGAATAATTCTGGGATTTAGAAGTTTCTGGTCAGGGATACCAATGTTCCTGAAAAGGGGGTTATAGGAGCGCACATTTTCCCATGATGAAATAGTACC